>JAFEBQ010000018.1 GCA_018242585.1 Planctomycetota bacterium | reverse complement strand
CAGCGTGTTCAACGCCGAACAGATCGATGGATTGCCACCGCCACCCAAGCGGCCCGAGTCGACGCCGCATGAACGGCATGAAAGGTGCGAGGCCTTGGTCAAGGCCTCGGGCGCTGTTGTTATTCACGGCGCAAGCAACCCGCACTACGCGCCCAAGGCGGACAAGATCGGTATGCCGTATCCCGAACGCTTCCTGGACCCTGCGGGTTATTACGCGGCCCTCACCCATGAATTGGCGCACTGGTCTGGCCATGAAAGCCGCTTGAACCGCGACCTGTCGGGCGCCTTCGGATCCGAGTCCTATGCCCGCGAGGAAATGATTGCCGAAACCGCCAGCCATATCATGGGTGTTGAACTGGGCATAGGACACGACCCCACCCAGCACGCGGCCTATATCCACCATTGGATGAAGATCGCCAAGGAAGATCCGAACTTCGTGTATACGGCGGCGACCGCTGCCGAGAAGGTCTGCGACTTCCTGGGCTTGGAGCGCTTTACCTACGAACCCTTGCCTCTTGTCTTGCCGCCCGCGGAACTTGCAGAAGGCGCGCTCGATCGCTTGCCGGTGCTTGAAACCGCCGTGGCGGTGGTTGCCAAGGCCGCATTGGTACCGCTGGGGATTGCGATGTAGAGCGGAAAGGGCGAGGGCATGGCGGACTTGCCAGGAACGACAATGGCCCAAGAATGGTTAGGTACCCACCCACCTACCAGGTCCGCCATGTCCACTCCCTCCCATCACCTTCCCCTCCTTGCCGCAGGCGCCACATTCTGCGCGCTTTTGTTCATTGCCTTTTCGTCCAACGCCAGTGAAGCGCCCAGTCGGCAAGAGATTTATCGGTTGGCCGGCGAGCCGGAAGCCCGCGTCGAAAATGGCATTTGCCATATCCGCGGTGCGTTCTGGCGCACTGGCTATGGCCCCGTCTCTGATCGCGCTATCTCGATCGATACGTTGGATGGCAAGCAACTTGCAGTCGTGCGTACCGATAAGCGGGGCGTGTATGAAACGTTGATTGCGTTGCCCGAAGGTAAAGGTCAAGTGCTGATTGAAGGCGACGTGTTCGAGACCGGGATTAGTGCAGGGATCCGTCGTTCTATCGAAATCAAACGCAATGGCGGTTCGACCCGTAAAGCGTCTGTAGATCATCCGAGGATCGCGTGCGTGAAGCCTGTTGTTGCGATCGGTGAACTCACGTCGTTGCTGAAAGCGCCGATGGAAATGCCACGTTGAAACCTGTTGCAACGATATTTCTGTTGCTCGTTCCGACGATACCTTCCCTGGGATTTTCTGCGTTGCTGGTCTGGTTGCACATGCGCATGAAGCGCGATCCTCATTGGCGAACACGGGGCCTGGCATAGCCAACGCGCCCGTCGTCTGACGATCGATCACGGATCGACCCCTGCGGGGCTTCGGTCCCTGGCCCAGGATCAAACGGCTTCGCCGTGTGCCAACCGCCGTCGCTCTTTCTGTCAATGGTCGCTCTAGCGGCCCGTGTCCTCGTACCTGCGGGCCGCGCCAGCCGCTAGTGCTTCCTCCATTGACAGCGCGCCGCCTGCCGGCTGTTGGTCTCCATTCCGAGACATTCGCGGGGCTTGTCCCGGACTGGAACCAGCAATGAAAGAGACGTGGTATTGCGCAGAGTGTGGGAGTCGGGATATCCGGCATGACGGCATTTTGCAGTGGGACGCTGACGCCGAGGATTGGGTGGTGCTGACCTCCCTTGATGACACATGGTGTGAACCGTGCGCAGGCCATGGCGCCGAGCAGAAAGGCGAACCGACCTGGGGCGTGCCGCCCGAGTTCACGGTGGTGGTTTATATCCCCGAGGGGCCGCAGGCCGGCGAAGTCCTGCTGCGCCGCCCGCTGGACGCCGACGAAGTCATGGACGCCAGAGCGTTTGCCGTGGAAGTGGCAGGCGAGCAAGAGCGCGAACTGTCCGAGTGCAACGGCCATGTCCCGAACTGTTCCGGCGACTTGCGCGTGGAGTTCCGGCGCGATCCTGACAACAGCGTGGTCATCTTCTCGGGCGAGTCCTTCTATTACAGGGAGGCCGCATGATCAATGATCCGCTCGATCTGGCCTTCATGGCCATTGGCGTTGACGCCGCGTTCCGCGACCCCACAACCAGCCACTACGACGGCGGCGAGTTGGAACTGGTGGCGGAAGTGCTGGCCTTCCAGCCGTTGCTGGACGCCCACTACCAAGCCTATTTCGTACCCGAGGGGTTCCCCGGTTGCTGGGCCTACGAAGTGTCCGAAACGTTCGGCGACTGGTGCGCCCGCCAGTTGATGGCAGGCAACACCGTAGACCAGAAGGCAGTCAATGCATGGCTGGACGAAAACGCTCCGGGTAGTGAAACAAGGAGCGCGGCATGAGTTGGCAACAAGTCCTGCAGGCGTATGACGCCCACCTGTCCGACGACGGTCGGATCGTGCGCCGTGGCAAGACCCTGGGCGTGCGGATCGTCGAGAAGAAAAACCGGCTCCGCATAGAAGCCGTTTCCGGGTCGCTGCTGGCCAGCGGCCCCATCACCGAGCGAACCGTCGAGCGGTTCGTCGAGAGTTTCTGGTTCTGGAGTAAGCAGTAATGGCCACCTATCAGTTCAACGTCCGCCTCAACAAGATCGTGCCCCACACGGCCACGCTCACCGTTGAAGCCGACAACATTGCCGACGCCATCGAGCAGGTGCGGCACAACGATTGCGCGGGCGCCTTGTGGTCGCCCGAGGGCAATGGCTACTGGGCCGATGACCTGGTGGTGGACACCATGAAGCGCACCGCCAGCCCCGCACTGGACTTCAACGTCCAGGGCGAGCCCGTCGATGAACTGTCGCTTGCATGGTTCAAGCGTCAGGAAGCCAAGCGGGTGGCCGCATGAGGCACCGGAAAGGCCCCATCGCACAGGGCTACGTCCGGCGCATTTCTCCCACGGCTTGCTCCGTCATGCCGTTCACAGGGTCAACGGTGGACGACATGAGCCAGTTGCGCCTGCTGGCACAGCAGTACGCCAAGCAGGTGCCGTTCGGTCTGGATTGGCCGGTCAACTTCTGGGCCAGCGAGATTGCATTCCATACCGGCGACCACGCCGCCCGCACCTGGCTGGATCACTACTTCCAGTCGCACAACCCCCACAGCGAGACCAAGCATTGAACACCAACACCTTCCATGGCCCCGACGGATGGACTGTCGTGGCTGACCGCCGCCAAGTCTTTCCGGATGACCCCGGCCAGGGCACGCCGTTGATGGTCTACGCCCCCAACGCAAGTGCTAGCGGCACGCTAGCACGCGTCCTGGACACCGCCGAAACCGACACCAACCAAGGGCACCTGTTGCCCGTCCCGGGCCGCGTCATGGCGTGGCTGGAACAGATCGAAGACCAAGCCAACGAGTGGGTATTCCAATGAGCGACGACGACAACGTGATCAACCTGCAGCGCAAGCGCATGGAGGCGTTCTGGGGCGAGCCGATTTCCGTCTACACCCGCGCCCAAGCACTGGACGACGGGACGCTGTGCGACCTGACACCCATCGCTCCCCGTTATGGGTTCAAGATCCCCATGGCCTGCACCAGTGGCGTGTGGCACGCCCTGGAATGGAACGAGGGCGACGAAGCCCGGAAGGACAACGCCACCGGCCAGACCACCGAAGGTCGACTGCATGACGTTCTGTCGCTGGCAGGACTGGCTGCGCGGGAAGCGGCGCAGGAGGAGCCGACCAGCACCGTCTACTTTGACGTGCTGATGGTCCCAAGGTCCGGCAGTGTGTCGGTGGCGCTCACCCAGCAATTCATTCTGGTGGTGGGGCCGGGCGACCAGGGTGAACCTGTGCTGACCTTGATGTTGCCTGGGGAAGATTGACTGATAAGAAAAGGGCATGGTGCTACCAACACCATGCCCTTACAACCGAAACGTTCTTCTGCACGTCGAAACATTCTGATTGGGAGTTTGGAGTAGCGGCCCCGGCTCCGTTTCCACTTCTTCGCTTCTTCTCACGGAAACATCTTCACCCACGCAAAACGCCTCATACGCCTTACGTGATATGAGGTTAGTTCTCGGAAATCACGCTGTCCAGAAGCCGCCTCAAGGCGGCTTTCGTTTTTGCGTAACCGCTCAATGGTGCTGACTTGTCAAAAAGAACAACAGCCAAACAATGGTTATGTGCTAGCAACTGCTAGCAACCTACCAGGAGACCTCCATGATTGACGTTCAATCCCTTATTCGACGCGCGCACGCCTTCGGCTATGACATGTGGCGTTCCCGCCAGGGCTGGGTCTTGGAACGGGATCACAAGGTCTGCACGCTCGGCAAAATCGAGGCCGTGCGCAACTTCCTGAACAATCAGGTACTGCGTTGATCATGCGCCAGGCTGTGCTGGACCAACTGTTGCCCGCGGCGATCATGCGCTTGCACCGGGAAGGCTATTTGCCGAAGGGAATAGCCAACCTATTGAACTGCCCGGTGGCGGTGGCGGAAGACGTGATCCAGCGTCGGTTCGCCCAACAGGTCCAGGTTATGCGCCCGGAAAATCCGATGGTGGCTACCAAGACCCTGGTCAAGGCAAGGAAGGAGGAAGAGCGGGCGCTGGCGCGAGAGCAGAAGCGTCTGGAACATGTTGCTCGGATCGAAGCCGAGCGCGCCTTGCGTCAAGCCATGGTCAAGGTGCGCCAAGAGGAACGCGCACGCCTTCGGGAAGAACAGAAAGAACGTTCCAGGCAGGCGAAGGAAGCGCAGCGTGCGCTGGCGGTAGAGCGCAAAGCCCAGGAGGCCCAGGCGCGGCAAACGCGGCTTGAACAGATCCTGGGGTGCCGGGCGCAGGGCCTGTCGCAGAAGGAGACGGCAGAAACACTTGGCCTCGACGCGGGGTTCGTTCATCGCGTGCTGATGAAGCACGAACTGGCCTGTATCGGCGTGCGGGCGAAACCGAAGCTGAAGCCGAAAAGGGAGCCGAAGCCGAAGCAGGCCGTTCGTCCCAAGCAGGCTCCGGCTGCGACCAACAATACGCCGTGCCCGAAATGCCATTCGAACCAGACCGCCAAGTTCGGCACGCGCCCGGTCAAGCATTCCGCCATGGTCATTCAGCGTTTCATCTGCCGGGGTTGTGGTGAACGGTTCAGTGAGAACGCCAACAAGTGGCATTACGGCGACCATCGGCCAGAACTGACGCAGCCTGTGTTGCGAGGCATTCTGGGAGGGAAAACCCATGAAGGCATGATGGCCGAAATCCAATGCGGCGGTGACACGATCCCGCGCAAAATCCGCCGCATGGCGGAACACGCTCGCAAGCACCATGTGGCTTTCAACTGCACCGACCAAGCCGCCTGGCTGACCGCCATTACGACCGGCACGGAAATGAAGTCCGTAAAGTCCGACTTCCTCTACCTGGTGGTGGGGGCAGAAACCGGCGAAGTCTTGGAATTCAACTTCTCACGGCAACTCACTCATCGCCACCTCGATACCCTGGCCGACGTGGCCCGGATTTCCTATCCGGGATTGACCATCACCCAGACGCCACCCGAGGACGGGCCCGCTCAAGCGACGGTCGCAGCCCTGACCGAGTTCAGCGACAAGGCGTTGAAGAAGGTCAGGAACGTCCAGTCCGCGGGCGAACGCATGTACCTGTGGATGGGGGATCGGCGGGGCTTGTTCCAGGATTGAACTGGCTCGCAAGACCAGACTTGCCAGAAAGGACAAGCCCATTAGCCTGGTACGAAACCATCCACAGGCTTGTCATGTTCGCCCGCCAACCAGACCACGACCCCCAGCAGACCCGCGCCCTGCAAGACGCTATCCGTGCGGGCAAGGTGCGTGCGCTCCACGCCCTGATCAAGAAGGGTGTCTACGTCGACGGTATCGCGTTCGACCTGGCCCGTACCCACATGCCCAAGGAAGTTCCGCGGCTCCGGGATCACATGCGCAAGGCCTACTATGGCGAATAACGCACGGATCCTGGAACTGCGTCGCACGGGCAAGTCCTTCCGTGAAATTGCGGAAGACGTGGGCTTGTCCAAGGAACGCGTGCGTCAAATCCTGGACGCCGAAGGCGATCCCTGGACGGCCACGGCGCGCAAGCGCTCCATTTCCTCGCGCCGCACC
>JAFEBQ010000017.1:17809-61122 GCA_018242585.1 Planctomycetota bacterium | reverse complement strand
TACAACCACCTGAACCAGCCGCGCGAGCTGGTGCAAGCCTCGCCAGTCAGCGATCTATTCGCGTAGGTTAGCGCACGAAAGGCGCGGGGAAGCCCGGCGGCAACTGGCTGGTGGTGGCGCCAGGCTGCGAGCCATAAGGAATGCCGTTCGTCGCCCCGGCGGCGCCCCCGCCCGCCGGGACGACGTTAAACGGCTGGACCATGTTGTTCGGCTGCATGTTAGTCGGCGGCGAACCAGCGCCAGGATAGATGGCGGCCGGCTGTTGCCCCTGGTACGCGGTCGTGGCATACGGGGCCTGCGTGCCCGCCGGGCGTTGTGTGTTATAGAACGCCGGCGCGTTTTGGGCCGGAGGCGCGCCAGGCATGTTCGGCGTGGCCGGGATGGGCACGGCTTGCTGGGGCGCGACGCCCGCTTGCGGCAGATAACCCGCCGGCAGCACATTGGTCGGCGAATACATCGGCGACGTCTGCGCGGGCACATTGTTCGGCATGTTCATCGTCGCCGGTTGCACATTGGCCGAGGTCATCGGAGTGCCCTGGTACGCTCCGAACACCGCGGCGTTGGGCGGCATGCTGGCCGGGGCGGCCGTCGGCACAAAGCCAGGCTGGCCGTTGTTGACGGGGTTGTTGTAATTGCCAGCGGTGTTGTTGCCAGCGATCAGACGCTGGTCCACCACCGGCGCGACCGGCTGGCCACCACCCTCGGCACGAGCCAATTGCAGGAGCGCCTGCGCCGATTTCTTCATTTCAGGGTTCAGCGACAGCGCTCGACTAAAATGAACTTGGGCCAGCTTGGGTTGACCCATTTGCGTCAGCACATAGGCCAGATTCGATTCGGCCTCGGCTTCGTCATTGACGTTGCGGAACATGGCCAGGCATTCGTCAAAGCGGCCTTGCTGACCCAGCACCAACGCCAGATTGTTCGACGCCGAGCGATGCCGCGGCTCTTGGGCCAGCGCGTCGCGCAGCACCTTTTCCGCTTCGGGCAGGCGGTGTTGTAGATAGAGCGTATAACCCATGTCGCCGAGGATTTGCGCATTGGGCGCCCCGAGCTCGAGCACGCGGCGATAGTGATCCTCGGCCTCGTCCCACTTGGCCTCGCGCGACGCGACGACCGCCAACCGATGCCAGGCTTCGCGCTGTTTGGGATTGCGTTCGAGGATCTTGTTGTAGACCTGTCGCGCCTCGGCCAGCTTGGCATGGTTTTCGGCCAGCCGCGCCATGTCCATGCGCTGTTTTTCCTGGGCGCGGCGATTGGCCGGCGTGGGCAGTGGCGGCAGCTTGGGAAGCTGCATGCAGCCGGTGAATGAGAGCACCAGCGCCAGCAAGATTGAGCGTCGCGCGACCGAGCGGAGCGAGTCGAGCGACTCGACAGGAGGGGAGGGTTGTTTGCGTTGCACGTTCGTGCCTGCTCCGTGTTAGATGTTTGCGGTGGAAAAGTCGAACGCGCCCCGTACCCCCCGGCCAGGGCGCGTTCGCCGTGCAGTTTTTTAGAACATGCCACCACCACCGCCGCCAAATCCACCACCCATCCCACCACCCATCGCGCCACCACCACCGAACGCGCCCTGGCCGCCAAAGCCGCCAAAGCCGCCACCCATGCCGCCGTACAACGTGCGGTAGTAGGCTCGTTCGCCTTCCATTTCGCTGAAGCCCTTGGCCAGGTTCGGCGCGACGAAGGTCCGCTGATTGGCGTCGGGCACGCCCAACGCCATCAAGGCGTGAACCAGCACTTCGCGCCGCTTCATGTCCAGCTCGCTGTTGACGTGAACTGGGTACTTGTATTCCGTCGCTTCGCGAGCGCTGGTTTCGCTGCGCTCGACCATCACCGGGAAGTTCTGGCCGGCGACCAGCCGCGAGGCAATTTGCTTGACGTGATCTTCACCCGCCCAGTTCAGCCGGGTGGTGTTCAATTGCCACTCGTGTTGGAAGACGATGAACTTGGCCGGCTCGGCATTGTCTTCCTGGGCCTGCCAGATCGGATCGGTCAAGGTTCCCAAAGGCGGAATCGTTGACGGCCGTTGATAATAGCCTACCCGCGCCGGCACGCGATGAATGCAGCCGCAACTGGCTGCCACCAGCGCCGCGGTGCAGAGCTTGGCCGAAATCCAGGCTCGGGTTTCCAGTTTCATCGTTCGCCATCCTTGGCCGAATCAATCGCCGGCTAGCCTCGCGGCGCGTGCGATCGTGTGTGGTCGTTGCGTGGTGCGGCTCAGTTCGAGAAGCCGAACGGGCCGCTCATGTAGTATTGTTCGGTTGACATAAAGCCCGACTGCGATTTGGCGGCCCGGCAGGCCCGCAACCGAGCGTCGAAATTGTCTTGCTGATAGATCGGCCACACCGTGCTGCGGTGATTGACGTCGGGGTTTCCTTCCCAGCGTTGACGCAAGTACAAGGCGGCGTCATCCGGCTCGGTCACTTCCATGCCGGTCAGAATCAGCGGCATCTGGTCCGGTTCCAACGGATGGATCAGCTCGGGGCTGACCAGCACTACCAACTCGGTCTCGGCGCGTTGCGCACGCACGTGGCTGAACAGGCCGCCCAGGATGGGAATGTCACCGATCCAGGGAATGCGGACCTTGGACGATTGCATCTGGTCTTGCAGCAAGCCGGCAATGGCCAGCCATTGGCCTTCGCGGAGATCGACCGTGGTAAAGACGCTGCGCGTATTCAACCCCGGAATCCCGTTCACCGAGTTGCCGCTGTTGATTTCGCTGAAGGTCGGCGTGACCTGTAAGCGAATGTGATCCTTATCGAGCACCGTTGGCGTGAATTGGATTTGGGTACCGAACCCTTGAAAGCTGGTCGTGGCGGCCAGACCGCCGGCGGCGCCCACGAGGGCGGTCGGCACGGCAAAGCTGCCACCGGCGATGAAGCTGGCCGGGAAGCCGCTCAGCGTGACCAGGTTGGGCTCGGCCAAAACCTTGTTCGTATTGTTGCTGGCCAGCGCCGACAGGGTCAGTTGCACGTCGGCATTGTTCAACACCACGCTGCCAGCGCCGGCAATCCCCAGAAACCCGTTGAAGGTGACATCGTTGACGTGGTAGCTGAAACTGGCGCCCATTTCACGCAGCGCCGCCCGCGACAGCTCGGCGATGCGAACCTTGAGCATCACTTGCTGTTCGCCGGGGATGGTGATCATGTTCACGACCGACGAGGCTGGCATATCATTCGCGCCGTAGAGACGGCCCATCCGACCACCCATGCCGAAACCGCCCCCGCCCCCGCCCCAACCGAAGCCCGCTCCAGGGCCCAGCGTGGCGCCCGACTGGTCGATCGATTCACCGCGCAACACCGACATGATCTGGGCGGCTTCGGCCGCGTCGCGGGCCTGGCCGCGCACAATCAGTTTGTCGAGCACGGGAATCAGTTGGATATAGCTGTTCGGGAACAGCTCGTTGATGCGGCGTTGCAAGGCGCCATATTCGATCCGCGCCTGGTCTTCGTTTTGTTCGTCCCGCGTGACCTTGATCAGGTATCGCAGGCTCGGCGGATAGCCATTTTGAGGCGCGCCGTGGAACCAGAGCGTCATCGTCGTCTCGCCGGGCGTGCGACCGATCAACTCGAATTCGGTCGGGCCGAACTGCACTGTCTCGACAATCGACGGATCGGCGATGGCCACCCGCATGACCGGCAACTTGGTCCGCACCAGTCGCGACTTGCGCGTCAGCAGGTCGAGCCGCACGTCAGGATCTTGGATGTCGTCAATCAGGGTCTCGACCTTGGCGCGCAAGGCGGGACTGGCCGTCTCGACCGGCGGCACGGTATTGGCCACCGGCTTGGCTTCGGTCGTGGCGCCCGGAGCGTTGCTCGTGGGCGCGTTGGGCAGGAAGAACACCTGACCGCTTTGCGGCGCTTGGTTGCGGACGCCTGGGTCGATGGTTTGTACCGAAGGTTGCGGCCCGGCTTGCGGTGGAATCGGCAGCGGCGGATAGCCAGGCGCCTGGGCCGATGCCTGGCTCAATGCGCAGGCCCAACCGACCAATACACCAATGCAGTGCAACCAGCGCGCAGCTCGCTTCGGCGGCAACGACGTTGGTTGGTTGCAGTTCATCGGTAAAGCCATAGGGCACTGCTCTGACATACGAGAAATCACCAGCCATGAGGCGGCTGTCCGCCATCCTGGCTACCCTGCCCGTCCAAAAATGGAAGGCGCCGTGGGACGCTGCCGATGGCGGCAGCTACCGCGTCTTCCAAACCTTCGGACGATTTACTCACTTAATTCGGACCAGCCTGATAGTGTTGTTGAGTGAACTTTGCGGATTATGCGGTTTGTGCCCGAATTGCTTTCGTTGACGGCTTTGCGGGCATGCGTTCGCTAGCGGCAATTCCGGCTGGCCGTTGGCTTGGTGCCCCCCTGGACGAGTTGCTGGCCGGTTGACTCGCCACATGCGGAATGGTTAAATGCGTAGCTTCCGTTTGCGCGGCCGGGAGCCGCTGGCTGTTTACGGGCTGCTGTCTGCTTACCTGGAGAGTTCCTGTGGGTGGTATTAGTGATCGCGCGCAAGAGATTCGTCGTCGCCGCAAGCGTCGGGAAAAGCTGGCCAAGCTGGCCACGAAGCTAAAGAAGGCCAGCGTCTCGGAAAAGCAGATGATTACCGAAAAGGTCCGCCGGATGACGACTGGCGCCGACCAGATCCTGGCGAACTGGGGCCTGACCAAGGCCGAGCGCTAGCAGCCAGTCTCCTATTTGGAAAATGCTAGCCACGGAGTCACTGAGGCACCGAGGTTGGCACGGAGACGGGGGGCCAGCAGGTAGTTATTCTTATCCGCCTGTTTTCTTTGCGCCCTTCGCGCCTTTGCGGTTCAATAGCTGCATTCTGATAGCTTAGTTCGTCAGGTCGCGGACGAACTTCACGGTTGGCGCGCCGCCGCTGCCAGTCAGGTGTTCGTTAATAAAACGCAGGCGGTCTTTCGGCCGCTCGGGGACAATAAAGTTGTCCCCCTTCTGGATGATGGGCCGGAACTCCTCGATACCGCCAAACTCGCGGTTGCCCGCCGGCCGGCACGGAATCCAATAGCCCTGGCCGTCGGCGTCTTCCAAGTAGAACTCGGCGTAACAGTGCCCCGGGCACGACACGAACACCAGCCGGGCCGGCACCTCGGCCGCGCGGCAAATGGCCACGAACACGCTGCTCAGCTCTTCGCTATCGCCGCGGCCGTCCTTCAACGTCTGCAGCACGTTCTTCAACGGGCCATTGATGAACTCGATGTTCTTGCGCGTCCAGTCGTAGATCAACTCGACCCGGTCCCAGGCATTGGTCGAGTCTTTGGTGATATCCTTGGCCAATAGCTTGATCTTGGGGGAATTCGATTCGATGTTCGGGCTTGGGCCCAGATAGATGCGGATGTCGCTCTTTAACTTCTTCAGGTTCGGCTTCACGAAAATCGAAGTGTCAGCCGGTGGCAGCAAACTGGTCCGTTTGATTTCATAGACCACGATCGCCTTGCACGAATCGCCCGGGGCGATGTATGGCATGGTGACGGCCATCTGCTTGGCCGTGGCGCCGATCTGCTTGTAGTTGACATCGCGCGCCGTGGCGTCGAATTCACGGCGGACTTCCTTGACTTCCTGCTCGGGCCAGTCGATCGGCACCTGGGCCGAGGCCACGATCCCCTGACAGGCGACCCCTTCGGCCGTCACGATCATGCCCACTTGCAGCAAGTGAGTCTGCTGCTTGTCGGGGCGCGGGCCTTTGGTCGCGGTGGGAGTACCGAACGTCTGCGCGCTGGCCGACGAAGCCAGGGTCAAGAGGGCGGCACAGCAGCAAGCGATTCGCGTCATGGGGGCCTCGAACAAGGGGCGAGGCGACAAGCGGCGCGCATGACAAGCACGCGCCAGCGGCGCCTCTTCTATTCCACCTTATTTCGACCGGCGGTGGAAAGAAGCGGCCCGATATGAATTTAGCGCAATTCGATCCCCCGGCGGCGCGTTACGTCCGGCGCGATTGGCAGCCGGTTCGCCGTTGAACGCGACTAGGCGCGTGAACCCAGCGCGTCGGTCACCACACCCGAATGTGGCGTTGCCGCGGCCCGACGCAGGAAGTGCGGCCGCGCAATCGGACCAGGCGTCACCGTCGCTACCGTCGGCGCGGCTGGCGCGACCGGACCTCGGCCCGCGTGTTTAGCGGCGTTGAGAAACACCGTCTGCAGCAGCAAGCGGCCGCGCCGCGAGGGACACGCCTGCCGTGATGCAAGGCGCATAGTTCCGTTCCTTAATCAGCAGTGCGAAACGAGCGAACGACGCACCGACGAAACGACCCTTGGCCAGCGATCCGTGGAGCGCTGGCCTCGTCTTGCCACAAGCGAGGCGCCGAGTTCAGGATGGCTCGAACGCCTCGCTCGTGACAAGCGTTGTTGACGACTTCGACTCGTCGCGCGGCAAAGCAGCCCCGGCATTTCCCAGCGATTGGGTGAGCCAAGGCCGGCGGGCCTGGACATGGGCAGCGCGCAAGTTGCGTGCGGGTGGCGTCGCAGCCCCTCAGCAAGCGCCACGGGGTCCAGGTATTGCCGACGACAAGTCGTCAGTTCAGAGAGCGCGGACTAGTTGGCCATCGGGCCCGGGGCGTACGTCACGCCTGGCTCGCTGACCACCGGGGCCGCCGTATAGGCGCCCGTTGGGCCACACGAGTTGCAGGGCTGACCACGATGGAACATGTTGTTCCACCACGAGCAGCCTCCGGCCGTCGACAGCGAAACCGCCACGACTGCTAACCATAGAAGCTTGTTCATGATTTCCGTCTCCTCAATGTTCAGATCCGTCTCGGCTGGCGAAAGTGCGGCCTGGGGTCGAGCAACTCTACCCCAGGGTTTGCGATGTGCAAACGCAACGCGTGGTTTTTTCGCCACTTGGCCGGTTGAAAAAAAAGCAACGCACCGAGTCGAATCGTGGGGTAAAGTTGAGGGCCTGCGGGAGCGCGCACAAAGATGCGTGCCCCGCCCGACGGACCGTCACGGACGGTATAACCGCTACACTTCCCAACGACCTGGCTCGCGGCCATGGATGCACGTCGCTGGATCATCGCCTTGGCGATCGGCCTGTGGGCCGTGGCCGGCGCGCGCGCCGAAACGGCGTCATCTGATTCCACCAGCGGACCAGCGCTCGGTGCCGCGGTTGCGGCCGACGAGTTGCCTGCCGGCTCTGCCGCGCTGGGCGAGTTGCCCGAGCCAATCGACGCTGACGACGCGCTAGCGGCAGCGACTCCGGCCCTTGAAACCTCGGCCGCCGATGCCGCGCTTTCGCTCAACGAGTCGGCCTGGCTGGTGAACACTCGTGCGATCGGCGGCAGTTGCTGCAGCGATCAGATGCCCGCCTGGCGCTGGCAGCGCTACGATTGCGGCCAAGGCTGGCGCTCGGCCGCGTGGGAAGATTTCCAGGCCACCGACGATCCCACCGTAACGACCGTGGTGTTGATCCACGGCTATCGCCACTCGCCCGAGAATGCCGTGAGCGAAGGGCTGGCCACTTGGCGGCGGTTGCGAGCCAGTTGCTGCTCGGGCAAGCTCCGGTTCGTGATCTGGTCGTGGCCCACCATGCCGTGCAACCATCGCCCGGTGCAAGATGTCGCCGCCAAGGCTTGCCGCGCCGATGTCGAAGCGCGGTTCCTGGCCCGGTTCATGTCGGGCATCAATCCTCAGGTCCGCGTCAGCGTGATCGGCTACAGCCTGGGGGGCCGGGTGTGCTGCGGGGCGCTCCACCTGTTGGCCGGTGGCGCGTTGAACGGCCGACCGATTGACTTTGCCGCGCCAGAGCGCGTCGCGCCGGTGCGAGCGATCCTGGTCGCTGCCGCGGTCGATGAAGATTGGCTGATGCCGAACCGGCGTTATGGCCTGGCGACGAAGGACGTCGAGCGCGTGGCCGTCCTCTATAATCCGCACGACATGGTGTTGCACCATTATCGGCTTCTGGCACATCGGGGGAGCGTGGGGGCGATTGGCAATCGGGGCGTGGCGGGGCTGTCGACGCTGGGTGAGGATGCCAAGAAGATTCAGTATCGCAACACGGGGGGGGAACTCGGCCGCCGGCACGGCTGGTCCCACTTCCTAGCCTCATCGTCGCTGATGTTGACGATTCGCAGTCAGGCGATGTTTCTTGACTTGCCTGCCGTCACGGCCGTGGCGATGCAACAAGTCAGCCTGCCTGAAGCGTCGAGCGAGAAGCCTGCCGCGGCGCCATGAACCCTTGCTTGCGCGCCCGGCTATTCTAGAATGAGCCCTGGCCAACTCATTTCATCTGTTCACTTAGCGGAGCATCGCAACAATGTCGGGTCCGATTGTTCGCACAGGCGCCAGCGCCTTGTTCACCGAAAACTGGGATTCCGTCTTCGCCAAGAAGTCGTCGGGCAAGAAGTCGGCCGGTAAGGCCACGGCCGCCGCTAAGAAGACTGCCAAGGCAGCCAAGCCATCGGGCAAGAAGAAGGCCGCCAAGAAGAAGAAATAAGGTCGCGGTTGGCGGCATGCACGCGGGGCCGGGGCATTCACCCCCAGCTAGCATGCCAAGCTGCTCTAGGGCCCGTGGGCCCGAGTTGCTATAAACCCTCGCTTCATGGACTGCGCCCCCGCTGTCGCCACAGATTTTGCGCGACGCGCGGCCGGTGCGTCGTTCATTTGATCTAGTTCAGGCGAGGAGAGCACTTCGATGTGGCGAGCTGGGCGCAGTCTGCTGATTTGGGCGTTCGTCATATTGATCGCGGCCACCTCGGTCGTGGCTCAGCAACCGCTTCCGGCCCAGCCCCCCGTTGGCCCCCAGGCTGGCCCCGTCGATCCGCGCATGCCCCAAGGCGCGCCGCTTGCGCCGCAGCAGCCGCTGCTCCCTTTCCCGCCCCTGACGCCGCAAGAGCAAGCGGGGGTGGACCAGTTGCTGTTTGCGTGGGAGCAGCGCAGCGGTCAGATCGTGACCTTTAGCTGCGACTTCACGCTGTTCGATTATGACGCTAACTGGACGGTTCCGGCGGCCGACCCCAACAAGACGCCCCGCCGACAGGTCGACGGGCAAATCAAGTTTGCCAAACCCGACAAGGGCGCGTACATCGAGTTGCCCAAAGAGAAAGAAGACTCTGGCGAATGCTGGATTTGCGACGGCAAAGCGGTGTTTACCAAAGACTTTGCCGACAAGCGGATTGTCGAACATCGCTTGCCGGCCGAGATGCAAGGCAAGCTGATCACGGAGAGCCCCTTGCCGTTCGTGTTCGGCGTCGAGGCGCGCAAGCTCAAGGAACGCTACTGGGTCCGGATCATCACCCCCTCGAATGCGCGCAATCAGGTCTGGGTCGAAGCGTATCCCAAACGAGCGGCCGACCTGGCCAACTATCGCAAGGTCGAAGTGATTCTCGATGCCAACGATTTGCTGCCATCCGCGGTACAAGTCTTCGCCCCGACCGACGACTCGCCGCGCAAGCGCGTGGCCAAGGTATACGCCTTCAGGAACATCAAGCGAAACGGTGTGATCGACCGGCTCAACGAGTTCATGAACGCCTTCGTTAGTCCCTCGACGCCGTTGGGTTGGACGCGAGTTGTCGAAGAGCCGCCGACCGCGGCGGCGCAAGCGCCCCAGCAACTGCAGCCGCCAAATTACCCAACGGCGGCTCCCATCGCCAACAAGGCCACGCCTCAACTCGGCGCGCCTCAGCCGGGCGTTCCACAGCCCGCCGGCCCCGGCGCGGTCCAACGCCGCTAACCGCGTCGTAATCAATCGCCGGACTGTCGCGCACCATTCCCCCAGTGTCGGCGATCTTCTGCCATGACCGGGGCAAGCCATTGCGCGACAATTGCTTAGCGCGTTAACTGGCTGTCGACACTTCCGGCGGCTGGTAGCGAAAGTTTGACTAACGCCCCTGTCATCCTATAATCGCTACGCTCGGAAATTCTTTGGCGCTAATCAGTTGCGCCAATATTGGCAGCCCCCTCGTCGGGGCATCCGCAGAAGCGTGAAGCATGGCCTTCGAGACGACCTCTCCCCGTCAGCGGTTCGCGGCTCAGAGCGTGGCTGCGGAACTTGCTTGGCCGTTCCAGGTAGCCGTCTACCTGCTGGCGGCCCTGGCGCTGGCTTCGTATCCGGCCCAGGCCCAAGAGGCCCCCGCCGCCAAGCCGGCCGAGGAGATGCCTCGCGTCGGCCAGTTATTGCAGGTCAAAGGGGCGATCACCGACAAGGTCGACCAGCGGATTCGCCGCACGGTCGATACCGCCATGCGCGAGGCCAAACGCCAGCACAAATGGCCGGTCTTCATCATCGAACTCAGCTCGGGCCGCACCGATTTTGGCCAGGCCTATGACCTGGCCCGGTATCTGTCGAGCCCGGCGCTCAGCGGCGCCACGACCGTCGCCTATATCAACCAACCGCTCAACGGCCACAACGTGCTGGTGGCGATGGCCTGCGATGAAATCGTCATGCGCCCCGACGCCGAAATCGGCGACGCCGGCAAGAACGAGTCGGCGATCGAGCCGCTGATGCGCCGCGCCTATGGCGAAATCGCCGACCGGCGCAAAACCATTCCGCACGACGTGGCCGAGGCCATGCTCGACCCCAGCGCGGAACTGGTCGAGATCGCCACCGATGTCAGCCGCGAATACGTGCTGGCCTCGCGACTTGACGAGCTACGCAAGGAAAAGCCAATCCGGGTGGTCAAGACGATCAAGCGACCGGGCCAGCCGGCTCTGTTCACCGGCGCGCAAGGTCGCGAGATGGGCATCGTCAACTACTTGGCGCAAGATCGCCTCGAGGTGGCCAAGCTCTGGA
Organism: Planctomycetota bacterium; assembly: GCA_018242585.1. Classification (NCBI taxonomy): domain Bacteria; kingdom Pseudomonadati; phylum Planctomycetota; species Planctomycetota bacterium. The sequence continues at coordinate 50,388 of JAFEBQ010000017.1, read as the reverse complement.
AGCTGCCGCGCGACGTGCTGCAAGAGGACGCCTCGTTCGGCGGCGAATGGCGGGCGGCGCGATTTGACATCAAGGGCGTGCTTTCGGCGGAGGAATTGGCCAAGCTACAGAACCTGGTCCGAACCAAAATTTCGGAGCAGGGGCTGAATTTGATCTGCTTGTGGATCGATAGTCCCGGCGGTGCGCCGGGGGGCAGTATGGAACTAGCCAACTATCTGGCCGAATTGCCGGCGGGGAAGATTCGCACGATCGCTTATGTCCCGCACGAAGCGCGTGGCGACGCGGCGTTCATCGCTCTGGCCTGCGATCAGATCATCATGCATCCCACGGCCGTTCTGGGCGGTGCGGGGGCCAGCGTGTACGACGAAGCGGCTATTCCGCTGATAAAACAGTCGCTCAATCTGATCTGCGTCAAGAAGCTCCGCTCGCCGTCGCTGGCCGCGGCGATGGTTGACGACAAGTTGGCGGTCTATCGTTGCGTGCGCACGCGGGACGGCGTGGTCGAGTATCTGAGCGACGAGGCCTTGCGCGAAATCGAGCGGAACGCCGGCGGCGACAAGTGGCGCAAGGAAGAGGAAGTGACGACCCGCGGCCATCTATTGAAGGTTGCCGGGCATCAGGGGGAAGAGTTGGGGCTGGCCTCGGGCTTGGTCGATAGCTTTGCCGAACTGAAGGCCAGCTATGGTCTGGAAGCCGATCCTCATTTGATCGAGCCGACCTGGGCCACCACGTTGATCGACGCGCTGCGCTCGCCGGGCGTGACCTGGTTCTTGTTGTTCCTCGGCGCGGCCGCGCTGTATGCCGAGTTGCAATCGCCTGGCATCGGTCTGGGAGGTATCGTCGGCGCTGTCTGTTTCATGCTCTATTTCTGGGCGCAGTACCTGGGTGGCACGGCCGGCTGGCTGGAGGTGTTGCTATTCCTGGGTGGCATTGTCTGCTTGGCGCTGGAGTTCTTTGTCTTTCCAGGCGTGGCGGTGTTCGGGCTGGCCGGCGGCTTGATGATTATCAGCTCGGTGATCCTGGCCAGCCAGACATTTGTCTTGCCGCGCAATGAATACCAGGTGTTGCACCTACAGACGACGCTGACGGTGATGGTCACCGCGGCCATGGCGGCGATTGCGGCGGCGGTATTGATGAATCGCTACTTGCCTCATACGCCGATGTTCAATCGGATGTTGCTCGCGCCCCCCAAGGGGAACGAGTTGTCCGAGCTGGCCCAGCGTGAATCGCTGGTCCACTGGGACCATTTGATTGGCCAGCACGGCACGACGGTCACGCCGCTGTTGCCCAGCGGCAAGGCCCAGTTCGGCGACGACCTGATCGACGTGATTGCCGAAGGTCAGTTCATCGACCGGAATCACGAAGTCGTCGTCGTCCAGGCCCGTGGCAACCGGATCGTCGTCCGCCAGGCCGACGCTTAGGGGCGAACCTGTCCGCTTCCGCGCGGTGGTGGCTCCTTTCGCTCTCGGCCACAATCCTCTATCGTTCAGCCGTTGGCGATTCTCATTGATTTTGACCATGTTGAGTGAGCGGTGAAGACTGAACGGCTGATTGTCGATCCGCACTTGCCCGATGAGGCGGTCTTGCGCCGCGCGGTGGGCGTGTTGCAAGCCGGCGGGTTGGTGGCGATTCCGACCGAGACGGTCTATGGGCTGGCGGCGAGCGCGCTCGATCCAAGGGCAGTGCGGCGGATCTACGAAGCCAAAGGCCGCCCCTCGAACAACCCGTTGATCGTCCACGTGGCCAGCCTCGAGCAGGCCCGCTCGCTAGCGGTCGAGTGGCCCGACTGGGCCGCGCGCTTGGCCGAGCGGTTCTGGCCCGGGCCGTTGACGATCGTCGTGCCGCGCGGCCCGGCGGTAAGCGACGCGATTACCGGCGGCGGCGCGACCGTGGCGCTGCGGATGCCGGCTCATCCGGTGGCGCGTCGGCTGATCGAACTCGGCCAATCCCCTTTGGCCGCCCCTAGCGCGAATCGCTCGACGCGCATTTCGCCCACCACGGCCGACCATGTGCTGGGCATGCTCGACGGCCGAATCGAACTGGTGATCGACGCCGGCGCGACCTCGGGGGGAATTGAGTCAACCGTGGTCGGTTGCGTTGATGGCCAGGTAAACATCCTGCGACCTGGCCCGTTGATGGCCGCGCAGCTTGAGGCGGCCCTCGACCAGCCCGTGGTGGTGCGAGACGTCAGGGCCGGCGCCAATGACGCTGCGCCGCTGGCTTCGCCGGGGACATTAGCGCGGCACTACGCGCCGCTGGTGCCGCTGGAATGTTTGCCGGCGAGCGAGACCGCGGCGCGCGTGAAGGGCTTGTTGGCCGCCGGCGAGCGGGTGGGCTGGCTGCGCTGGGCGTCGCACGCTGCTCAGTCCGAAGCGTCGAGCAGCGGTGCCCTGGTCGCGATCGAAATGCCCGAGCAACCGGCGGGCTATGCGGCGCGGTTATATGCCGCGCTGCACGAACTAGAAGGGGCGGACGTCACGCGAATCGTGGTCGACACTCCCCCCGAGGATCACGCATGGCTGGCGATTCAGGATCGGCTGCGCCGCGCAGCCTGCCGCATTTGAAGTGCAAATCGAGTGGCGCGCGAGTGATGAGATCGAGCTAAACGGCCGCCTTGGCCAGGATCAGATCGGTGAACCAGTAGTGCTTCATCTGCCGCACCACTTCGACGAACTTGTCGAGGTTCACTGGCTTGGTCAGGTAATTGTCGCAATCGACGTCGAGCAACTGGCTGCGCGTACGATCAGCCTCGTCATTGGACGCGGTGAGGACAACGACTGGAATCGTTTGCAGATGCTCGTCGGCTCGCATGTCGGTCAGAACTTCAAAGCCGTCCCGCTTGGGCAGGTGCAAATCGAGCAGAACCAGATCGGGCCGCGGTGCCCGGGCAAAGCGCCCCTCGCGTTGCAGGAACAGAATCGCTTCTTCACCGTCGCGGACCAGCGTGAGCCGGTGCTTGACCTGAGAGTGACGCAGCGCGCCGATCGTGGCACACGCGTCGACCAGGCTATCCTCGACGAGCAGAATCTCCATCATTCGTCCGACGGTATCGGGCATTGCCGCGTACTCCGCAAGTCCTGCGCGGGCCGCCAAGCAAACCTCTGGCAGCATTTCAATAAGCTATTCTCATTTTGTGCCTGGAGGCAAAAAAAGTACAGCGCAATCTGCGAGGATTCGCTTTGGCTCCTCCGCGAAAACCGACACTTTAGGGGGGGCTGGCGGAGTGTCGCCAAGGCAAGAGCTAACGATTGCTTGAACCGCGCATGGCTGACCGCGGCAGCCGTTGCGCAATCGTTAGATGAAGGCGAATGCGTAGAAGGCCCAACCTGTCAGGGCCGTCATCGTCATCAGGAACACGCCGATCCATCCCCAGCGGCGGTGTTCGACGCTGTGCATGTTCGGCACCGGATCGTGTGCGAACCGGCGCACGGCGCGAAAGATCACCCAACTCCAAACCACGGCCGTCGGCACCGCGAAGCACAAGTGAATGTACAAGCTGGGCATCACCAGGCCGGGATAAGACGAATCAACGGCACGGTGTTTCCAGCCGTTGACGCGCATGTCGACTTCAAACAGCGTGACGGCCAGCAGCAGCACCGCTCCCAGCAGCAATTGCACACGCTTGTGCAAGCGATAGTTCTTCCGGCTCCGCACGAGCCAGACGTTCCAGAACATGATCGGTACCACGGCAAACATGGCCAGAAAGACCACGTCGAGCATGAACGAAGCGCGGGTGCCCAGAAAACCATCAACAGCCAGAGTCATCACAAGCTCGCAAGTTGTGCAACGGTTCGACGTCGATTGCCGCGGCGCGCCGAATCGCGATGGATCACGCGCTCTCGGGCCGGCGGGCTTCGAGAGCAATCGAATAATACGGCCAACCGATCAACCGGCTCAAGAGGGGATCGCACCAGGGGACAAACGGCCGCAGCGGCAGGATAGCGGCCCACGCTAGCCAATGATTCCAGCGACCGATCACGCGCAATAGCCAGGTGATTTTTTGGCTGAGGAACCCGCTACAGTAGCTGATCTTAGGTTCGACCAGGCCCGCGGCATGGCACAGCGCGAGCAACCGCTCGGGCGTGTATCCGCGTCGCACGTGGCCGCCGTCTTCGACCGGGCGAAAGGGGCCATCGTCACTGGGCGTAATTGCACGGTAATGGAAACTGGGAGTGGTCAGCAGCACGCGCCCGCCAGGTTTCACGCACCGGGCAATGCCGCGCATCAAACGCTCGTCGTCCAGAACGTGCTCGATGACCTCCAAGCAAATCGCCACGTCGTACTGGTCGCGATATTGGTCGCGCTGATCCAGGTAGCGGACGTCGCACACGTCGAACTCGACGTTCGCCACCTGGCATTGCTCGGCGCGGCGGCGCGCTTCGCGCTGGTTGGCTTCATCCCAGCTCAGGCCCAAGCCGCGGTAACCGCGCCGGCCAGCGCCGATGGTAAACGCACCCGTGCCGCAGCCGATGTCAATCAGTCGCGGCTCGCGATCGGTCACCGGCAACCGCGCGCGCAGCCATTGCCAGCGGTCATAGACCAGCGTGTCGCCATGAATCAACGTGGCGGGGAAACCGAACCAGCGAACGAGAAAGGAGCGATCCATAGTCCTGCGTTAAGGAATGCTTGCCACGGTATCAGGCCTGCGGCGCCGGACGCTTGCGACAGAAGTAAGAACCCAGCACCAGCACGTCCATCTTGGTCCGCAGGAAGCAGTCGATCGCTTCGCTGGGCTGATGGACGATCGGCTCGTTCTCGTTGAACGAGGTGTTGATGACAATCGGTACGCCGGTGCGGCGCCGGAAGGCGTCGATCACGCCCCAATAGCGCGGATTGGTCGACCGGCGCACGGTTTGAAGTCGTCCCGTGCCGTCAACGTGGACGGCGGTCGGAATGGCCGCGCGCTTCTCTGGGCGCACCTTGTAGACCCGCGACATGAACGGGTCGGGCTCGGTCTGCTCGAAGTATTCGGCGGTCGCTTCCTCAAGGATGGCCGGCGCGAATGGCCGGAAGCCCTCGCGGCGCTTGATCCGCGCGTTCAAGATGTCTTTCATCTCGAGATGCCGCGGGTCGACCAAGATGCTGCGGCTTCCCAGCGCCCGGGGGCCCCACTCTAGCCGGCCTTGAAACCAGCCGACCACATTACCAGCCACCAGCGCGTCGGCCGTTCGCTCGGCCAAAGCCTGTTCATCGAGATGCTCGATCTCGGCGGCCGCGCGGAGTTCGGTGGATCGTTCGATCTCGGCGGCGATTTGCGCGTCGCTGAACTCGGGCCCCCAGTAGGGAGATTCCATCGTGAACGAGCGCGGCTGTTGCTGAACGGTGTTCCAGACGTGGAAGGCCGCGCCGACTGCACCGCCGGCGTCGCCCGGGGCAGGGGGGATGTAGGTCTGTTGAAACTTCGTGCGGAGCGAGATTTTGCCGTTGGCGACGCTGTTCATCGCACAGCCGCCAGCCAGGCATAACTTGTCGAGCCCCGAGACCTGTTGCGCGTGATTCAGCAGATGGAAGAAGGCGTCTTCATAGGCGGCTTGCAGCGACGCGGCCAGATCGTGATGTCGCTCGGTGATCGGCTCGGTCGGCGCGCGTGGCGGCCCCAGCAACGCGGACATGGCCGCCGAGAAGACCGGCCCGATCGTCGGCGCCCCCTTGTCCCACGTCATGTTCGCCCCCGAGTGATGGTGGACAAAGTAGTCGAGTCCAAGTTGAAAGCGCCCCTCGGGGAGCAATTGGACCAGCTTGCTGAATTGTTCGCGAAACATCGGACGCCCGTACGCGGCGAGGCCCATCACTTTGTACTCGTCGCCATAGTGCGGAAAGCCCAGGAACTGAGTCAGAGCCAGGTAGAGCAAGCCCAGCGAGTGCGGGAAGTAAACCCGATCGGCGACTTGCACTTGCTGGTCGTTGCCCACACCCCACATCGCGCCGACAAAGTCGCCAAAGCCATCAACCGAGACAACGGCCGCGCGCGACCAAGGGGAGACCAAGAACGCACTGTCCAGGTGGGCGACGTGGTGCTCGACGTGCTCGATCCGCGGAGCGGCAGCGCCGGTGGCCAGTTTGAACGCCTCGCGATAGACTTGGGACACATCGCGAATTTGCCCCGCGTTGCGCAGCCGATCTCGCACTAGGCCCCACGACGGGCGACGCCGCAAAGCGAAGGCGACCTTGCGCAGCAAGTGCGCCCGCGGCTGTCGATTGACCGCCAGGACATCGACATCGCCGGGTGTAACGCCCGCCACGCCGAGGCAATAGCGAATGGCTTCGACCGGAAAGCCGGCCCAATGCTTGACGCGGACGAGCCGTTCTTCTTCGACGGCGGCCAACAACTGGCCGTCGACGACAATCGCGGCCGAGGCGTCGCCGTGATAGGCGTTGACTCCCAGGATGATCACGGCTGTCGGTCCTTGGAGGCCGTAGCGGAAGCGTCGGCTGAACGCGCGCCAAGGCGGTGTTCGATCAGCTTCAGGCTTAGGATCGTTTCGGCCGCCACGCGCTGCAAGGCGTAGTACCAACCGGCCCAGCCGTCGAGCAGCCCGAGCTTCCAGACCAGGCAATAGACGAGCACCAGCGGCGGACCAAGCAAGATCGTCTTGCGCAGCCGATCAGCCAGCGACAGCCCGGCAGGCTGGCTGGTGAGCAGCTTTCGCGCTTCGAGGTCCATGTAGAGCCACTGCGAGTCGAGGAACCGGCGCAGCGATTTGCGATCGTCGTGCTCGATGGGGTGGCGCAGGGTCTCAGTTCGGCCGCGCTCGACCACCAAGCGGTGAGCGTGACCGTCGGCGCGATAGTGGGCCTGGCCGCTGCGAAACAGCACGGCGATCGGACCATAGGCCGTGCCGCGCAGAGGACGCCCCCAGACGCACCAGACGAAGCGCGCCCAGTAGGCCGAGACGTCGGCCGGCGGTTCAAGCGCGCGTAGTTCGTCGAGCAACTCGGGGGTCAGGCGATAGTCGGCGTCGAGGGCCAGGATCCAAGGAGTTTCAATGCCGGTATCGGTCAGCGCGTGATTCCATTGCGTAGCCAGCACATCGAACGGCCGGACGTACCAAGCGACGTTCGCGCGTTGTTTGGCCAGGCGCTCGGTGGCGTCGGTGCTTTGGCTATCGAGTACGACCACACGCCGCGCCCAATGCAAGTCGTCGAGGCAACGCCCGATGTTGGGCTCCTCGTTCTTGGTCAGCACGACGGGGGTGATATCGTTCAGGTTCAAGGCTTATTGATGGTCGCTGGGGGCTAGTTCAACGTCTGGTAGAAGTCGAGCAAAAGAGCGGCCTGGCGATCCCACGAGAAGTTAGCCGTGACAAATGCCTGTCCGGCTTTCCCCATACGAGACAGTTCAGTTTCATCGAGCGAGAGCAATCGCGCAAGTGCGTTGCCCAACTCGGCGCGTGGCACACAGGCGCCGGCCCCCAGCTCGTTCAACGCCTGCCACGGTGCATCGCTGGTCGTGGCCACGGGGATGCCAGCCGAAAGGGCCTCGGCCACGGTCAGACCGAAGTTCTCGGACAGCGTCGGCAAAACGTACACCTGAGCCAGGGCGTAGGGCTTGGCCAGGTCATTTGTCGCGGCGATGGTCACGCGGGCGGCAATGCCCCGGCGGGCGGCCAGCGCTTTCAGCTCGGCGCCGGTCCATTCATCGTTCTGGCCGGCGATCAGCAAGTGCCAATCGGGGAAGGATCGATGACGCTCTCCCCACCAGTGGATCAGCCAGTCGAGTCCCTTCTTGGAATGCCAGCGGGCGAAGAACAGCAAGATGCGCTTGCCGGTTAGTTCGGGAAAGCGGGCCAGCCAGGCTGCGCGATCGTGCGCCTTATTCCAGACCGGTGGGTCAAAGCCATTGGCCGCGACCACGATTGGCTGGGTGAAACCGGCGTTGTGTATGTTGTCGCGCTCCTGCTCGCTGGTGGCGTGCCAGCCGGCCGCCTGGCGCAGCGCCCCTGGATGAATCACGCGATGGGCGAACCACTTCTTCAAGCGCGAGCGTCGTCGGGCATAGGGTGACAACATGCCGCGCGGACTGATGACTAGCGGGGCACCGTGCCTGGTCGCGGCGCGATGGGCGTAGCCAAGCGAAGGAAGCCACAGCGCGTGGTGATGGACCACGGAACAGTCCGTCGCTTGCAAGGCCGTGTTAAGCGATCGAGAACTACGAAAGACCCCCGGCCAGTCATCGGCAAAGTTCAAGAAGTAGTCGGGCCAATCAACCTGCCGCGAAGAGGCATGGGCAAAGAACAACTTGGTGCGTGCATCGCGCGCGTGCATGGCTCGCGCCAGGGCCGGCACCGAGACCGAGGTGCCGCCAAAGCGCGGATCAACGGCCGGCACGACCTGGGCAATGGTGCCGGTCGAACTCATGCGGGTCGGTTTGCCTGGGGCGCCAGTTGCATTTGAAATTGTCGCGCTCGCCACCATCGACGTCAGCGGCTAGCCTCTGGCCGCGCCGGGGGCGACCGGCGCGCCTCGAGGGGACGTTGCCGGGGGCGTGTCGCGCACCGGCCTGCTGAAGGGATAGAGCATGATGATCATCACAAGTACGGCCTGGGAGAACGAGGAAAACCAGGCGCTCGTGACTTGTTCAACCTGAAAACTATAGGCGACCCAGACGACGGAGATGAGTCCGTGCATCATCGTTGGGGCCGCCGCCGCCAGCGCCCGAGCCATAAATCGCATCGCGCCGCCGATGATGACCGCGAGACCGATGATCCCCGCCCAGCCAAAATTCACCCAGGCCTCGGCCAATAGTCCTACTCCAACGGTAGTCGACCGCAGATTCGCGCGGCTGGACAAGCCGCAGTTGAGGCTGATCAGGTTGTTTGCGGCATGGACTTGAGGCTTGTTTTTCCAAAAGACGCGTGGGACCAACATCTCGGGGATGTAGCCATAAGTTTCACCGTACATATATGGCTTGCGACCTGGAACCACGTTCATCACGCGGGACAGCAGGGTAATCAGGTTAGCGCGGGAAAAGATGCTGCGTTCTTCTCGTTCTTGCGCACGGCCCGTCACGATCACGTTGAACGATTCGGCGATCCAGGTCTCGTAGGATTGGATAACCATCTCAGGCGTCATATAGGGTGCCGAGCCGCCCACCCAGATTTTATCGCGGGCCGGACCTTTGCCCAGGTTCAGAAAGGCAGCCACCACCAGGACGGTGGCCAACATCAACCAAGGAATCTTGCCCCGCCCCATCATGAAGGCAATGATTCCAACCACGCAAAATGTCATCGGCTGGACGAGCATTACGATGGACGCCAGGAAGATCATGCCCACGCCAAAGATCAACACAAACACCAGCTTCTCACCCGAGCGCAGTTTGTTTGCGCCGAATTGTCGCGCCAAGGTCCACACGGCAATCGTGCCGGCGCCGAATGCCGCCACAAACGCGGGGTTCCGGTAGGACTGAGTCAGGAATTCCTGCACCATTCCCAAGGTCCACAAGATGGTGAAGACGCACCAGGCAAGCAGCAGCCCAAATGCCAGGCCCGTCGCCGTGCGCTCCGGAATCTCGCGAATCTGAATCAACTTGGTCGGCCGTGAGCAGAAGTCTGGCGGCCGATTGAAGTAGTAGGTGACAATCGCCACTACCAAGAACAACGTCACGGCCGCGCCGGCCATCAATCGATCGGCGGTGTTACAGTTCATGTAAGACGACTGAGCGACAACAATCGGATAACCGTAGTAGGGGTAGTGAATGGCGCAAAAACATTGAAACGCTGGCGGCTCGCGCTCTTTTTGCGACGCCCAAATGAACCCGGGCAGAAAGCAGAGCAGCGTGATGAAGATCCCCAGGCAGATTTCCAGCGGATGTAGCTGGTCGAAATTCTTGCTGCGCACGAATTCAAAAGCCAAAACGACCAGCGGCAACCAAATATAGTGCAGCTTGATCGGAGGAAGCTTGCGGACACTCCCTTTGGGTGCGACTACAGCGGGATGGGTTTGAAGGGGCATGACAAGAACGGATTAGCGAGGCGCCACGAAGTGCATGTCAGTAGGGCGAGGCCAGGAAGAAACTCATGTTACCATGATATGGCAATCGCTTCGACATTTCGTCATGCACAAGGCGGGTGGTCATTGCGTCCAGGGGAAAGGACTGGCAATTTGCCTATAACCGTTTTAATCGGCGCTACCGCCAGTTGCTGGGGCGTGGTTCGCCCTTCCGGCTCAGCCCGAACAATCCGCCCGGCTGCTATCATGGGAGGGTAAGGAACTTCGGCCAATCATTTCCGATGCGTGACGGACATTGGAGACTGGCCGATGCCCGCGCGTCCTGTCCGCGCACATTCGCACGTTCGTAGAGCGATTCGCCGCATGGCACGTATTGAATACTTGCAATTTGGATGTGGACTGTGTGCGCCAGAGTCGTGGCTGAATTTTGACGCCAGTCCCATCGTGCGCTGGCGGCGGCTGCCGCTGGCGGAACAGTTGGTTCGTCGTTTTGGTCCGCCATTCCCACCCCAGGTCCGCTACGGCGACATTGTGCGCGGCTTGCCGGTCGTGGCCGCGAGTTTCCGCGGCGTGTATTGTTCGCACACGCTCGAGCATCTGGCGCTCGATGACTTTCGGGTCGCCGTACGACACACGCGGCGGTATCTGGTACCGGGAGGAACCTTTCGTTGCGTGGTGCCCGACTTGGAACGATTGGCTCGAGACTATTTGGCTTTGTCGGTCGAGTTGCCGGCGCATTGGTTCATGCAAGAGTCGTGCCTGGGATATTCTCGCCGGCCGCGCGGCCTGATGGGGTTGTTGCGAGAATGGCTCGGCAACAGCCGGCATCGCTGGATGTGGGACGAAAGGACGTTGACCCGAGAGTTGTCCGCTGCTGGTTTTACGCGCATTCGCCGCGCGCAGTTTGGCGACGCGGTCGATCCCATGTTCCGCGAAGTCGAGGATCCGGCACGCTGGGAAGGCTGCCTGGGCATGGAGTGCATTTGTCCCTGAACAAGCGCTGGCGGAATGCGTGATCCGCGCGTGGCAGAGCTTCGCTGTCGCAAGCAATGTCGCTGGGTGTGCCCAAATCACACCGCGATCAGGACTGAGAAACGTCGGCAACATCAATCGTCCTTGCGCACGACTAGCAACAATTCGTGGCCATCGAGTTTGACGGCCTGGTGCCCTTGCCAGGCGCAACACGCAATGTTGTCAAGTGAATAGGGGGAAGAGTCGGTTAACACGGTGTATTTCAAAGCCAGGTGCTGAGCGAATTCACCATCGATCAGTTGCGGATGCACGAAGCCCCAGACATGGTGGAATAGCGCTGGAAATCGCTGCCGAAATGGAGTGCTGCCATTCGGAGTAAAGGCGACAAACAGACCGCCCGGCCGCAATGCCCGCAGGCCGAGAGCGAGCATTTTCGCAACGCTCGGTACGTGTTCGATGACATGCGATGAGAAAAACAGATCGTAGCTTCCCGGGGCAATCTCGGTGACCGACATCACGCGCACGCCTAACCGATCACGCGCAAAATGGCCGCGCGGTACAGAAATCTCGCAGGCATCAACTTGGTAGCCCGCTTGGCTCAGTTGCCAACTTCCGTACCCCCACGAACAACCGAAGTCGAACAATCGCTGCCCCGGCCGGCCCCCTAGCGCTGTCAGCACGTTGAGATAGTGCTGATAGTCCTTGGGGCTGTCGCGAAAGTGCGACCGCTTCAATCGTTCGAGCGTGGCGTCATCGGGCAAATCAGTGGTAAAACCTTGCCCATATTGGCGCTGGTAAAATCGTTCGTATTCGGCCGCCGAGGTCGTCGGAGCGCGATACAACAATCGGCAGGAATCGCAACGTCGCAATGTGGTGACCAGCCATTTGCGATCGACCACGTGCGAGCGGCTTTCGCCGCACGACGGGCAATTCAATTGTCGCCCCCAAGCCAACTTGCAGGCCGATTGCAGAAAATACTTTGCGCGTTGCCTCGTCGAGGACAATGAGGAAAACTGTTCCCAGTTCAACAGCGGGGCGAGTAGCGGAGTCATTTCGGCGTCAATTGTGCCAATGCATTCAATACCCCGGCGCAAGTGGCCTCGACGCTGAGTCGCGATGACCAGTCTTCCGCGCGGTGTCCCATCTCGCGCAATCTCGCTCGACCCGCCGTCGCCAATCCAACGAGCCGATTCGCCAACTCGCCAATCGCATTGGCAGGAAAAACGTCACCAGTCACGCCCGACTTGATAAGCTCTGGCACGCAGCCAACCTGATCGCTGACCAGCGCCGGCCGCCCGCAGGCCATCGCTTCGTTCACCGCCAACCCCCAAGTCTCGTCGGCATTGGACGGCAGGACGAACAAATCGGCCAGGCGGTAAACGACCGGCATGCGACTTTGATTTTGAAAGGGTAGAAACCGCGTGCGAATGCCCAGGACATTCACTTGTCGCTCGGCCAGGGCGCGTAGTTCGCCATCGCCGACAATCACCAGCACCAGGTTGGGCAAGGCGGCACGCGCCACGGCTTCGATCAGCGCCAGCGGCTGTTTCTTCTCTTGCAGCTTGCCAGCGAACAGGATCACCACTTCGTCGTCGGCGATCGACAGTTCGCGGCGCCACTCGGTGGCTGCCGCTTCGTGAATCCCCCGCGGGTCAAGAAACCGCACCGCGTCGATCGAGTGGGGACAGTAGAACAGCTTCGACTCGGGTACGCCAAAGGCGCGGTAATAGTCGTGATTGTGTTTGCCCGTGTACAGGAACACTGCTGGAAGCCTGAAAACCCTGCGCAGCGCGAACTGGCGCGCAATTCGCCACCACCAAGGACGTGGCGAAAGCAAGTGCGAGTCGCCGCGAAACATGACGGGAATGTCAACGCGGGCCAGGTCGCGCAGCAATCGATAATGGCTTTGGTAATTGTAACCGGTCAGGTGGACCGCGTCGGGATGCCAATCAAGTACGGCGCGTGACAACGTCGGGTTTTGCAGGCCAGCAAAGTGCTCCGTGCCTGGCCGAGGCGAAGTGTTCGGAACCGACTCCCACTCGTAGCCATCAGTCAGCGGGATGTCCCAAGCGATGGCTCGCTGAAACCCTGGGTCGTCGACGGGCCCAGCGCCCGCGTGCCAGGTATAGAACACGCGCACGTCAAGGTCGCCACGCGCCGCCAGTTGCCGATACATCGGCACGTAATACTGGATCGGGTGCGAAACCACGAACGCGAGCCGGCGGCGCGCGACAGTGGCATGTTGCACCGGCGTTAACACCTCGGCGGTCACGCTACCCCCAACGTATCGACCGCCGCTGACACCGATCGGCGGTAACTGCCCCATGTCAGTTGTTCCGCAGCCTTAAGCGCGCTGACTGCCATCGCGGGGAGCTGATCGCGGCAGTCTGACAACCGGCGCAGGGCCACCACCAGGGCCTCGAGATTCCCCGCCGGGAAGACCAGTCCGAATTCATTACCGATCACTTCGGCATATCCGCTGGCGTCGCTGGCCAACACTGGCAACCCCGTGGCCAAAGCTTCGGCCACGACGAGCGCCGCCCCTTCAAAGAATGAAGGGAAGACAAACACGTCCGCTTGTTGAAAGCGGTCGCGCAACTCTTCCCGCGAGCAGGGGCCGGAGTAGACCACTCCGGTGGGCAGGTCGGCCCTAGCGCGCTCGGCAAGGCGCCAATTGCCCACCAGTTGCAACTCGGCGTCGGCGATGGACGCGGCGCTCCACGCTCGCAGCAACAGCGGAACCCCTTTGCGAATGGACATGTGCCCGGCGTACATGAACCGCAACGGCCCGCTTCGGCGCGGGATGTCGCTTGGCCGCGGCGACCAGAACTGGCTGTCGACCCCATATCGCGCCACGGCGACCGTTTTGTCGTGAAATGGTTTGATCGAGTCGGCCACGAAGGCGCTCGGCGCCAACACCAGATCAGCCAACCTCATCTCGCGCTGCTTCTGCTCAAGGCTAACCACCGAGTCGATTTCGTTGGCTTCCCGGCCGACCCACGGGGCGTACTCATTCAACAGTTGGGCGCGCCGCTGTTGCCAGGCTTCGGTATAGCCGATCGGCAAATCATAAATGCAAGCCTTGCCCAGTTGGCGGGCGACTTCGAACTGGGCCAAGGAACAGTCTTCATAAGCATGCACCGCGGTCACGGCCCTGTGTCGAGCGTGTTTGGCCATGGTTCGCATCAGCCACTGATTGGCTTGCCTGGCGAATCGACCTTCGTCGGCCTTGGGCATCAATACGCGCTGGACCATACGGCCCCATTCGCCAAGACGCCCTTCAATCAGCGGCGCGTCCTGCAACGGTGCAAACGCGCGGCGCGCGACACGTTCGCGCCAGCGGCCAAGTCCAGGCGCCATGCCGAGCACGGCCAGTTCCGCCGGACGTGGCATCCAAGGGACGCAAAATGCTTCGAGTCTCCCGCGCTCAAAATGGGCGAGTGCCGCATGGTGCGAGTTCGGGTTGCCGCCCGGATGGCCAAACAGCACCGTCAAGCCGACCGTCCCGCCGCCTCTGCCGCGCCTGGGGCCGAAACGTCAGGCCTCGACAAGCACCGCTCAAACAGCCGAGCATGGGCCGCGGCCATTGCCGGCGAAAGATGTTCAGCCAACGCGGTGCGCCGATCGTGACGCTGGCCGGAGCGCAAGGCATCGCACAGCGTGTCGAGCGTCGCGACCGCCGCCGGCGCATCGATCGCTCCATCTGTTCCAAAATCGACCTGCGAGGCCAGTTCTGGGTGCTCGCGCAAATAGCTGCTGGCCGGTGAATACTGACGCAGCGACGCCAGCACCGGCTTGCCAAACAGTAAATAGCTGAACAGCTTTGACGGAGTGTAGGCCACGTCGTCAACGCCCAGGATCAACAGTCCGTCGGCGTCGCGCGCCAATTCGAGCGAACGTCGATAGGTCACGGCGCCAGGAAACTCGACCACCAGGTCGCCGACGTCGTACCGCCGAGCGATCTCGGCCAGCATGCCCGCGTAGGGATCCTCGGGATCGCGCGTGGTGGCGTGCAGCTCGAAGCGCAGCCGGTTGGCCAGTTCGGGCTTTGCCGCACGGAACGCACGCAACGACTGGCAGAGTGCCATCACCGCATCGCGACGCACATTGCCGCCACCGCCGATATGGACCAGTCGAAAGGTCGCGTCCTGTTTCACAGGTGGCGCAGGCGCCGACCAAACGCCAACGGCGGCCAGATCGTGCTCAAGGGCCGCGAAGGGAATCGCTTTGTTCCTGCCCGAGTGCAGCCAAGCGGGCTGCCGCCGGGCGTAGCGATCCGTCAAAGTGTTCAAATAATGAGGTGAAACGGCCACCAATCCCGCCGCGCCGCAGACCGCCAGTTGTTCCAGCGGCCCGTTGATCTTGCGAACGACCTTCGCGCGCCACGCCCGAGTGCTGGTTTCGTAAGCAACTTGCGGGCGATACCAGGGGTCATGAAAGTCGAGGACGTAAGGGATGTCGTAGCGTCGCTTCCACATCGGTCCCAGGCAGAAGAATTGAGGCTGCGCCGTGGAAATGTAAACCAGATCGAAGCGCCCCGACGACAAGAGTGACGCACCGAGCCGATACATCGGCCACCAGGCGCGCCAGACCACGCTCCGAACGGTGAGCCGCCGAAACAACGCATCAAACGATCGCCGAGCGTAATGCACGGGGACGTTCGGCGCGAACAGGCCGGCCGAGTCCTGGTCAACGATGTTCGCCGCCTGGAACGCTTGTTCCGGGGCGAGGATTTCGACGTCCCATCCACACTTAGGCAGATCGAACGCCAGCATCCGCGCGCGATGCATGTCGGCCAACATACACGGTTCGTAGCAGCCCACGACGATCAGCACGCGACGGCGGCGAGGAGCGGCGCTGGCCGAGACGGCCGAGTCTCGACCCGACGGGGCGGTCTCAATGGTTGTCGATTCCACGGTCATAGCGTCAGCCCGTGTCGCCGGACCCAGTGCAGCAGGTGGACCAGCGCCAACACGTCGGAGTAGCGGATGCCCGGCGCTCGTTGGTCGAAGTCGCTAGTCAATTGCTTCACGACCGCGGCATCCAGGCCGGCGCTGTGAATGGCCGCTTGATCGTTCAAGACCGCGGCCACGTGTTCGCGCAAATCGTCACGCAACCAGACTTCCCATGGGAAGACAAAGCCCATCTTGGGTCGATGGGTGATATTGCGCGGCAACGTCACCGGCAGCGCGTCGATCAGCAACCGTTTCTTTTCTCCCCAGCCAGCGTCTCTCAACTTGAGTCGACCAGGTATGGTGGCCAGCGTCTCGACCAGCAGGTGGTCGAGCAACGGCACGCGCACCTCGACCGGATGGGCCATGCTCATCTGGTCGGCGTCGCGCAGCAACATGTCGCCGACGTAGACCGACAATTCCAGCAACGACTGGGCGTTGACCGCATCGCAATCGGCCGTCTGGTCGAGCAGCGTTTCCAAGCGATCGAGGGGCAAAAACGTCATGTCCTCGACGACGTCTCGATGCAGCAGCGCGCGGCGTCGCTGGGGAGAGAGTACCTGCCGAATAATGCAGTAATTTTCGACGTGATTGCCAACGTGGCGCAAAATGGCCGCCAGCTTTTCAGTTCGCGCCTGATGCGGCGCGAAGGTGGACAGCATACCCCCGAGAGCCAGGGCCAGACCGCGAAACAGGGGACTCTCCAGCCGCCGCACCGCCTGGAACGATGGATAGCCGGCGAACAGTTCGTCGCCACCCAAACCAGACAGCGCCACCTTCATGCCGGCCCGGGAAACCGCTTGGGCGATCAAGTAGGTGTTAACGCCGTCGATCGAAGGCTGGTCATAGGCGTCGAGCGCCCCTTGGTAGCTCTCGACCAGCGTATCGGGGCGCAGTTGCAGCGGGCGGTGGTCGGTGCCGAAGGTCTGTGACACTTGCAGCGCGTGAACCGATTCGTCAAAGCCCCGCTCGCTGAACAACACCGAGAAGGTTTGCAAGGGGAAGCCCAGATGCGTCAGCGAGCCGACGATGGCGCTCGAGTCGATGCCGCCGGAAAGGAACACGCCCACGGGCGTGTCGGCGACCATATGCCGCGCCATCGAGTCGAGCAGCACGGGCCGGACGCGCTCGACGGCCTCGTCATAGCGCATCGACTGGTCCGCGCTGGCGAATCGAACCGACCAGAAGTTGCGCCGCAGCGGCTCCTTGATGCGGCCGTTGTCGCATTCGATCTGCCAATGCTCGGCCGGCAGCAAGCTTTCGACGCCTTCGAGCAGCGTCAGCGGAGCATTCACAGCGCCAAAGGCTAAATAGTTATCGATTGCCTGGCGAGATAGTTTCCGGGGCACCAGTCCCGATGCCAATAGCGCTCGCAGTTCGGACGCAAACAACAAGATGTCGTCACTGTGTCGATACACGTACAGCGGCTTGATTCCCAACCGATCGCGGACCAGGTGCAATTGCCGCCGCCGGGCGTCGTACAACGCCCAGGCGAACATGCCGCCGATCTTGTCGATCGCGGCGGGGCCATGCTCGCTCCACATTTTGAGGATGATTTCCGTGTCGCTGTTCGAGCGAAACGGGCCCGGCAGCGTTTCACGCAATGTGCGGAAGTTGTAGATCTCGCCGTTAAAGACGACCCATGAGTCAGACTCGGGATTGTGCATGGGCTGGTGGCCGGCCGTAGACAAATCGAGAATCGCCAGCCGAGTGTGGACCAGGCCCAGCCGACAGTTTCCGCCGACATCGAGCAGTTCGATGCCGCGATCATCGGGCCCACGGTGGGCCAGCGCGCCTTGCATTTGCGCGCAGACTTGCGCCAGATCGAGGTCAACTCGCGACGTCAGGATGCCCGCGATGCCGCACATGCTCTCAGGGCCCGCTCAAAATGGCAATCGCCACGACATGCTCTGGCCGAAGGCAAGCGATCGTGTAACGCAACGGGAAGTTCAAAGCAACAAGCATTTCAAGATGAGGGGGAAGCTTGTTCAACGAGGTTTAGGTAATGCCGAGCACAGCGCTCCAGCGTCAAGTTATCGAGAATGAATTGTCGCGGGGTAAAGCGGTTGGCTTGCCGTTGTTCGAGAAACTCGTCAAGCCGTCGCGGGAACTCGGCCGTGGTTGAAAACCTCGTGCCGCACCTCGCGTCCCAATAGGGGACCGAACTAACGGGCGAGAATTTGACGCGAGCGGGGAAGTAGCTGGGATCCTGCCAGTAGCCACCGCGGTCCCAGGCCAACACTGGCACTCCGGTTGAAAGCGCCTCTTGATACGCAAATCCCTGGGTCTCGTGTTCGGTCACAAATAACATCCAGCGCACGCGCCGCAAGCGCTCCAGGAAGTCGTCTTCGCGATAGTGGCCGTATTGGATGGTGGTAATGGTCAAGTTTCGCCGTCGCAACTCGTTCAAGATCGGCTCGAGCAACTCCTGTTGATAGCGTTCGTGTTCCCAGCGCACCTTGTCGTAGACCAGGACATCCCAAGCCGGCTCGATCGCGGGATCGGGTTTCCAACGGTCGACATCGATTCCGGTTGGCCAACTTACCACCCGATCGCCGAAGTAATCGGCCCACATCTCCCGCATCCATTCGCCGGGGACAAGGATGCGACGAATGGCGAATCGCTCCAACAGCGTGGGGTCATCACAAGGGTGCGAGCACACGGCGGAGCCAAATACGATCGGGTTGCCTGGCGGAATCCGCGGCAACACGCAGGACTTACCCACCACACAAGCCAACGCACCGGGATGGCGCCGCAGGTGACGGTAATCGTTCAGCCGGTAGGAAACTCCCAAACGATCGAGTCCGGCGCGAAGATTGAGAAAGACGCGTCGCTGCCCACTGACCGCGTGATTGCCACGGATCAAACGACGAATGATCCGTCGTGGATACCGATCCCCGTGGAACCAACGATCGGGTTCCGGCTCATCATAAAACAAGTTGAGGCTATTCCCGCTCATTTGGAGGGGACGATGCCGCGGTTCTCGTCGCGAGTTGTTTCGGTCTTCATGTCCTGTCGAACGCTTCACCAATGGGCGAAGCCAATATGGCCCGATCGGCGGCGTGGATGACCCGAGCGAGTTGGCCTTCCCAGTGATATAAGTCTCGCGCCGCGGCCAGCGCAGCCTGTTTGCGGGCAGCGAGTGCGTCGCGATCAGCAATCCATTGTCGTAAGGTTGCCGCCAATGCCGTAACGTCACCTTGTGGATACAGGGCCCCCGCGTCGCCAACGGCGTCGATTACCTCGCGTTGACCCATGGTGTTGCTGGCCACCACGGGCAGCCCCGCCAGCAAGTATTGAAACAATTTGTTGGTCGCGGTCAGGTCGCGGCTGGCTGTCTGGGACACCTCGCCGGCAAAGCCTATGTCGTGCTCGGCAATCCTCGACAACAATTCCGTGTTACTGACCAGCGTGTGAACGTGTACCCAATCGCGGCACCGTGCCGGGCAGTGTTTCTCGAATAGCGACGGCCAATCGCTTTTTGGCATGCCGCGCAGGTGAACTTCGACCGGCTGATTGAGCAACGGCAGCGCCGCCAGCAAATCTTCCAGCCCTCGTCCAGCGCCAAGCGTTTGCGAGAACCAATGGATGGAAACCCGTTCACAATCGCGGCGATCCTTGGTCAAGCCGTCGAGGTGGTCGCGATCGGCCCAGGGAAACACGTTGTAAATGACGTCGGGCGCGGCCACCTGATACGTTTCGGCTAGGCGCTGGCTGAGAGCCTGGGATGCGCAGACCCGGTATTGCCCCTCGGCCAGCAGTCGTTGCTCCCAGCGTTTCATTAACTCGATGGGGCGGATGCGCCGCGCCTCGCTGGGCAAATCCTCGGAGAACCAATCCTCGAAGTCGACGCCGACGGTTGCCCCTTGGTCGAGCATTCGCACGGCAACCCACATCGCGGCCTCGCTGTGGGCAATGTACAGCGCCGCGGGGCGCTGGTTTGCGGCTGATAGCAAAGCGCCGGCCGGCGCTCCGAATTGGTCGACGCTTTCACGGCCGAGCTGCCGCTGCCGCCAGATTGCCCAACGACGCCACAGCGAATGGCCGCGCCGGCGCCACGGTCCCCAAGGTTGTGACGGGCGCCAATCGGCCACCACCGCTAACCGCCAAGCGCGAGTTTTCATCAGCTCGCGATCGCGTTCGGCCAGCGTATCGTCAATCCAGCCGGCCAGCACTTCAATCTGATAGCCCGCCGCATGCAGCGCGTCGGCTTCCTTGATCACGCGCGGATTGTGGCAGAGGTGATTCCCCGTCAGAATCACAATCGTGTGTCGATTGCGCAGGGAAGCGAGACCTTGATTCTCGTCGAACGATGCCTCCGCGCAGGTAGTACGAACGGTGTCGGCCATCACACCGAGTCCAATGTCCCCTCAACTCGTTGAACTATCTTCACCGCTGGCCCCCTGACGTTTGCGCCGGCTCAGGGCCAACGACGGCGTTTCGGCCCGCTGCCGCTTCCCGAATTACTTGCCAAAGGGCATCGCCAGGCCAGGGAGTTAGCAATCGTATCGCGTCAGTGCGGGCCTGTTCGCCCATGGCGCGCCAGCGATGGCGCTCCTGCGATGCGCGGCGCAGCATTGCCACCAGGGCCGGTACGCTGCAGTCCGCGGCCAACAAACCATTCGATTCGTCCTGGAGCCAGTCGACGACTCCGGCCGCAGGCGTGGAAAACACCGGCCGACCACAAACCATCGCTTCGACCATGGCGACGGGGTGTAGTTCATGGCGCGAGGCGAGGACGAGCGCCTGGTGCTCGGACCAGACCGAACGCACGTCGTCAACGAAGTCGTGCAGCTTCACTTGACGATCAATGCCGAAATAGCGAATTAACTCTTCGAGGCGGCGCCGGTCAATTCCCGCTCCGTAACAGTCGAGACGCCAGTCGCCAAGCTCCGACTTTAGATTTGCGAACGCCTCGAACAGGATGTCCTGCGCCTTGCTATTGATATCATAGCGCGCGACCGAGGCCAGACAGGGCTGCGGCGTCTCGGGCCACGCCAGCGCGTCGACCTTGGCGAAGCCCGGTGGGTTAGGAACGATCGTTACATTGCTGAGTTCGTGAGCAAACTTGCGCTGCAGCGCGCTACGGCCATATTCCGAGTTGACAATCACGCGGGCCGCGGCGGCATACAGGGGATCGGCGGCCTGCCATTGCCACGAGTACATTGCTGGCCAGTCAGGATCCATATGCGACATCAGCACATAAGGGATTCGCTCGGCAATCAGCGCTTCAACCAACACGCGCAGTCCAGGTAAACTCGCAACCAAAACCGGTTCGGACTGGTTGATATAGACAACGTCGGGCCGATACCGCAACACCTCGCGAAACTGCCAGCGGCGGATTAAGCGATTGATGGGCCGATGGCGGGACATTTTCCAGGTGAATAGTTTGGCGCCCGCTGCGACGAGACGTTGCAATCGATCTGAGACCCCTGGTCCAGGTTGGCCAAAGACGCCCAATTCATGTCCGGCGGCCAAGGCCCGTTCCGCCATGGCTTGCCACAAGACGTCGATGCCGCCGAAGATATGATGGCTTTGTACCGTGATTACCGCGATTCGCATCAGTTGCTTCTCGAGACGGAGCCTGCTAGCAATCGCCTAGCCGAACCAACGATGAAACATCCGGCGCCCCCACGACGCCGTGCGAAACCGCCAACCCAAATCCCGGGTCAACTCGGCACACAGCCGCTGGTACGCGGCGGCCTGCTGTTGATTGCCCGCCGCTTGTGCGGCCCGGGCCTGGTAATACGCGGTTTGGGCCACGCCGCGACGCATTTGCTGGCTATCGTAGTCGGCGTAGCGCTCGGCCAGGATAGCTGACAGCCGCAAATAGTCGCGCAGCTGATTACCCGACAGGTTCAATTGGGCTGAATCGCTGGCCGCGTGCTGACGATAACGGGCCAAGGGCTCGTTGATCGAGCGGCCACCGCAGCGTTCGATCACCCGCATCCACATCTCCCAATCGGCCACGTGCGGAAGCTCCGGCAAAAAGCCTCCCACGGTTTCATAGGCTTGCCGATGGACGACAACTCCCGGCGTGCAAATCGGATTCGAATAGTACATCGGCCGCGGATCGCGGCTGGCCGTTTCGTATTCGATGGCACGCAGGTTCAACGACACTATCTCGCCCTGGCCATCGATAATCAGGCAGCGCGAGAAGAACAATCCGACGTCAGGTTCGGCGGCGATCGCTTGTTTCATCCTGCGGTAGAAGCCTGGTTGGGCCAGGTCGTCGCCGTGCAAGATATGCACCCATTGCCCGCGCGATCGCTGAACGCAAGTGTTGAAATTGTTGATCGGCCCGACATTCGCCGGTTGGCGATAGTATTGAACTCGGTCGCCACCGAGTTCGCGCACAACCGCTTCGGGATCATCGCGCGTGGAGAAGTCGTCGACAATTTCGACCTGCATCGTTCCTGGGCCGGGGTCTTGGTGCAACACGCTTTGCAGCGTCTGACGCATCATCTGGGCGCAATTGTAGGTGGGAATCATCACCGACCAGAACGGTCGCGGGCCGTTGTCAGACACGGGCGCGATCGGCAGGATGTTCCGCTTCGCTTTCACGTCAGGTTGAACCGTGTTTAGCTTCATGCTTGTGTCGGTCGCGCCGCGTCACTCGGCCAGCAGGCGTTCTCCCAGCATCATGGCCCGACCAATGGCCTGGTCCATATCGTAGTAGCGATATTCCCCCAGTCGGCCGCACACGAGCAACCGCTCTTCGGCGTCGGCACGGGTACGATATCGCTGGTACAGTTCGGCGTTCACTTGATCGGGGAATGGATACTCGTAATGTTGCGGCTGATCGGGTGTGTACGGTGTTTCGCGAGTCAGTACGGTGCCCCGTATTCGCTCGGCAAATTGCGGCTCCATCAGGTGCTTCCATTCGATCGTTCGCACATGGGGTCCACCGTCGTGCGCCGGGTTGTTCACACTCGGCGCAGGTTGCAGCAACACCGCGTCCGGGTGATACTCGTGCTTGCGCTTCTGGCCACGGTACTTCAGGCGTCCCAGCTCAAAGCCATAGTATTCGTCGATGGGCCCGGAAAAGATCAACTTGCGCCGGGCCGTAACCGCGTGGCGGTACTGCAGGTAATCGAAGTTCAACAAGACCGGAATGCCGGTCAGCATGTTGGGCATCAGCTCGGCATACCCATTGACCGGCAGCCCCTGGTGCTTGTGTCGCATCAGCCGCGGTTCGTCATCCACGCGCACATCAAACCGCCGTGCCAGGCCTGCCGACAGCTCACGAGCCGGTACCCCCCATTGCTTTTCGCTGTACCCGCGCACGAACTTTTCGTAGATCAATCGCGGCATCATGGTCAACGAGGCCTCTTCAAAATTGGCGGGCGTGCCTTGAAACTCCGGCTGCCAACTGGCGCCGATCGCGCGACGGATATAGCTGCCTGCGATGGGCCAATTCTCGAACTGGCCGTCGACCAATGTTTTGACAAACCCCTCGAACTTGTAGAACGCGCTAAAGCGATTCACAAACTCCCAAATCTCGTCACTGGTCGTGCGGAAGAAATGGGGGCCATAGGTGTGGACGCGAATGCCGCTGCTGTGGGTGTGATCGTGGACATTGCCGCCCATGTGGCTGCGGCGGTCGACGACCAGCACCTCGCGACCGGCATCAGCCAATGCCCGGGCAATCACCGCGCCGGTCAGTCCGGAACCGACAATCAGGTAGTCAATCTGCAACATCACGTACGACGTGCGCGCGAAAGTGCGACAGGTGGGTTTCGAGCGGCGTGATCACTTTTGAAACGCTAGTCCGATCGGCCATGTTCTTTTTAGCCGACGTATGACGCGTTGCGCAAAGGTGAGGCACTTGCGAACAACCTGGCGCACATGAAGGATAGGCACCAAGGGAACAACAGCGCCACGATAGAGCATACGACGCCAGACGGGTAACAAGAGAAATGCTTCATTGCCAGTTTCGCGCCCGGTTAGCTGGTTGATGAATTGACGCACGGGGTCATCCATCTGCCGCGCCACGCGTTTGACGGAATAAACATACTCGTTCGTTTTACCTACCTGGGGGCTGACAAGCATATGAACAGCCTTTTCCCCAAGATTCAATCTGACATGCCCCACTAGCCGCGGGTTTGCCAGTAATCTGGCAGCATTTACATTCAGCCGGTAATCGAGCGAATGGGCATAGTCGACTAGTGTAAATGGATCTGCTGGCTGGATACCCAAAGATCTGCAAACCGTCGGGGGGATGATCTCCTCAGTCTCAAAGCCGTTGATGTCTTCCTCTCCGAACGAATCTCGATATGCTTTTTCAATTTCATCCATGACTCGGGGCTCGAAGAATTGGCCTTCGGTTTGGCCGCCGAACATTTGCGGGACATTCAAGGATTTAAGCAGCATTTTGACCTGTGAACTGTCCTCGTGGTGACGCGCGAAGTTGTGCCATCCAGCCTCTTTGTTGAATTCAACTGCCTGGAACCCATTCTTGACGCGTGATACGTATTGAGCCAGGCCAGGCCTGACAAACATTTCGTTGCTGCTAATGATGCAGAAGGCATCGAACTCGATGCCTTGCTTCTTGAGGTGACGATAATTCGACAAATGGCAATGCATGAGCCCTCGACCTCTTTGGGTGACGTGTCGTCGCGGATTGACGATCACGTTCGGCAGGCTGTCAAAATATCCAAAGTCGAAATTGTCAAATAGCTGCGAGACATGCACGACCAAAATGCTACCAGGATTGAATCGCAGGACATTCCGTGCCAGATCCTTGGCCGTGTCATTCGATTCGTGGACCGGAACTGAAAACAAAAGCCGCATATCGTCAGGCTTACCTCTCTATTTCTGCAATGACTTCACCATCAGGGCGATGAACGCGCCGGCGCTGTTGCCTTGCATAAGAATGAACAGAATGGCCGGTTACGATCCAATGAAATCGGGCACTACGTTGGTGATATGCGTGATGACTTTGCTGTTGCTAGCCGTTGTCTTCCATTTGCAACACTGATTCAAGCATCTCGTTCAAGTCAGTTGAATCACGTGCGATATTCACCGCGTCGCAGCTCTTGAACGGATTCGTTTTGGCATAGTCGTTGACAACCACTCGTTTGCCGTGGTTCAAGCCAAATAGTATCTGATGAAATTTCACTCCCTCGCGCTGCAGTTGCGCCAAGGTAACGTCGCGAAACTCCTCTTTGCGAGAAGTTGTCAAAATGATCTGCACTTTGCCCGAGTCGAAGAGACGATTGGTAACTTGAATGTTCTCGCGAATCCCTGCCGTGCTTCCCCACATGGGCGCAAAGAACTCGCCCGAGTTTTTCACCAGCGTGCCGTCGACATCGATAAACAAAGTAGCAAATTGCGATTTATAGCGATTCCAGTCTCTCAACGTGCCCCAGTCGGCGTAATCGGAGCAGATGACCGCTGAAAAAGCGCGGCTCCTCAGGATCATCTCGTAAATCACATGCGAAATGTAAAGCTGATCGAGGTGCGACAAATCACGATAGACCGATAGATACTCTCGCGATTCCTCGAATCCATAGGCGCCGCTGCAAAAATAATTGCTGATCACCCGCTTCTCGACTATGTTCGTGACGATCGACGATTCGTTGACGGTGGCATAGCTCTTGTTGCTGGGGTTCACGAAGCCGACATTATTCAAGTCAACGACCGACACGAAATTCCCGGGGCGCAACGACACGCGAAAGTAATTGTCGGAGTCCTTGACGCAGATGGGACCGCGAATGTCATGCGCCTCGATAGTTCGCGCGACGGTCTCTGGCTGAGACTGGGTTGCTTGTTCCAATTGCACCACGGTCAGCTTGTCGCCCAGCCCGATCTGCTGGAACTGTTTTTGAATGCCCGGCAGGCAGTCAAAGTCGCGAACATGTTCCGCCAGCACCGTCAGGTAAACCTGCTCGAACTCCAACGGCGCGATCCCACGAATCGATTCGGCCAACATCAAATTGCCATTGGGATGCGTCAACAGCCACTTGGGTCTCACATTCGGGAATCGAGACGATTGCCCAGCGGCTGGAATGATCAGTTTCATGAGTGCTCGCCCTGCGGTGTCATGGGGACGTCACGGGAGTGGTCCGTCTCGGCTTGGACAGTTGTCAGATGATAATCGCCGACGATTTGTGCCAGCCGTCTACTCACAAATCCAGCCGTCTGCCGGCCCCGGCAATAGGGCAGGATTCGCATCCAATTGATCAATTGAAATAAATCGTAGTGCCGCTGATACCAATCGAACGTCGCGAAAGCACTTTCGATGTGCCGGTCAAGGTATCGAAGCGCAATCCGCACCTTGGTCCGATCGAACTCAAGGTCGTATAACTCGATTGACCAGCCAAAACAGGTGTCTTGTCGCAGCTTGACGATGTCGAGGATGGGCGATTCAACGAAGCCGTCCAAGAAATCAAGCAAGTAGATTCGCGACGTCTGAAACAGGATATTCGAAAGCGTCAAATCTCCGTGGCAGGGCCCAACGGGAATGACGACGCCATCGGCGCACTGCTCGCGCGCCGCGGCGATGAATTGTGCGGGGATGTTCTGGCGCTCCAGCTCAATGAGTTTGGCGTCAACCAAGTGGCCCACTTCGACCACACGTGAGTTGGCGAGATTCGCGTGGATGAATCCACTGACGGTTTCCAAGAACCCATCGAGCGCATCCTGGCCGGCCTCGGTCAAGAACTGAACAAAGTCCTTGGCGGAGATAAACTCCATATCGGCGTAGTACGCATCGGACGTTGAATTGACACGCAGCACTCGCGGAGTACGAATTCGTTCGAATGGCGCCGCGCTGGAAAAGTCTTGTTGCTTTTCAATCTGTCTCTTAAGTCGTTGAGAAAGCTGGGCCTTGGCGGACTTGCGAATCGTGGACTCGTCAATGAACGAAACCTCGCAACCAGAATGCCCCCGAATTCGCATGGGTGTTAAGATTGCCGTTCCGCGTCCGCTACAGACGCCGGTACATCGGTCGATCCGGCGATCGTGGTCAACGGCAGGTCATGCTCTGTCGCGCTGATTCGGCGCCATTGCCAATTTGGACGAAAGCATTGAGTCCAACTGCTTTCAAAACGGCGGCCAATCCCACGCAGGTTTTCAAAAGTGATGGAAAATGCGATTCGCTCGTTTACCAACCGTTTGCCGTTGTGAATGCCGACGTCGAGCCGAAACTCATAGGTGCCGGATGCAAATGAATTGCCGGGGATTATCAATTCCCAGGCAAATGGCCCGGGTGGAATCCGTGGCGCTGGTGGCTCGTGGGCGTCGTCGTGCGCTGTATAGGCGAGCAATTGCCGGCCGATCGAGTAAATCTCGATGGCATAAACCAGTCCAGTGATGGGCTGACGCACCTCGGCGATCATCTGGATGCGCAGTTCATCGTCTGTCCCAAATACGCCGCCAGCGCCACCGATGACTCGTGCGCATTTGAGTCGCAAGAGGTCGTTTCCCGCATCGCCTTGCCAGACCGTTGTTTCATTGACAGTGCTTAGCTGTTGAAGATAGGCGCTCGCGACGTCTTGAACCGCTCCGACTTTCAGTACCCGACCGCGGTCCAAGAGCACTGCCTGGGAGCAAAGCGTGGTGATCGCTTGCATGCTGTGACTGACAAACAGGACCGTGCGGCCCTTGTGATGTGTCACCTCCTCCATTTTCCCCAGGCATTTTTTTTGAAAGGCCAAATCCCCGACGGCCAGCACTTCGTCGACGATCAGTATTTCCGGCTCCAAATGGGCCGCCACCGCGAACGCCAGCCGCATGTACATGCCGCTGCTGTAATACTTGACTTGCGTATCGAGAAAGCGTTCCACTTCGGCAAATGCCACGATCTCGTCGAACTTCCGCTTGATCTCGGCGCGGGTCATGCCCAGGATCGCGCCGTTCAGGTAAATGTTCTCGCGGCCGGTCAGTTCGGAATGAAACCCGGTCCCCACTTCGAGCAAACTGGCCACGCGCCCGCGCAGTTCGATTCGGCCGGCCGTCGGCTCGGTGATCTGGGACAGCACCTTGAGCAGCGTGCTCTTGCCGGCCCCGTTGCGCCCGATGATGCCAATGGCGTCTCCGGCGTTGACCTCGAACGAAACATCGTCCAAGGCCCAGAATTGTTCCGCGCCCGTGGGCTCGCTCCGCGCGCTGCGCAGCCTTTGCCAGGGTTGTCGAAGGGCGTTCGCCAGCGCTTCGCGCAGCGTGGTGCGCCGCTCGGCCAAGGCACCGATGCGGTAACGCTTTTTCAAATGCTCGACGCGAATGATGGGTGCGGTCATCGGCGGCGCAACGGACGCAGCGGGCGAATGTAGTACCAGCCCAGGATCGATCCCAACGACACGACGAATAAGGCGTAACGGGCCAGCATCGCGTAGCGCCGCTGGGCGTGCGTGGGCATCCGTTCGATCGGGCGAACCAGCCGATCGCCGCTTTCGCCGTCGAAGATCGAGAGCGACCACTCCGACGCCACGGCCGCGCGCCGACCATCGGGGGTCCAACTGACCAGATCGAGCGACGGCTCGCCGGTGGAGAATTGCTTGACCAATTTCAGGCCGGCGTCGGGACGGAACTCCCAGCGGTTGAGCTGACCTTCGCCCCCCGCCGAAAAGAGCAGGTCA
This sequence comes from Planctomycetota bacterium, assembly GCA_018242585.1. Classification (NCBI taxonomy): domain Bacteria; kingdom Pseudomonadati; phylum Planctomycetota; species Planctomycetota bacterium. The sequence continues at coordinate 21,935 of JAFEBQ010000017.1, read as the reverse complement.
CCGGCGCCAAATTGCACTTGCCGTTGCGACTGTTCCAGTTTGATGTCGGCCACCCGGCGACCGGCGGGCACATCCCAGACTTGCAGTTTTCCGCGCCGCCCCGCCGTCTCGGCCGCAACAGCCAGCCAGCGGCCATCGGCCGAGAGGTGCGTGTGATGGACAGCCAGGTCTGGCTGAGTCTGATCCAGTAGGGTGCGTTTGTTCTTGGGGTCATAGACGATGATTTGCTTGCCGCCGTGCCCCGTCACGCCGTACACGAACCAGACACCGCCGTCGGTCACTCGTAAACGTCCTCCGGTAAGGCTTGGCAATTCGTACGACACGACGCGGTTGCCTGTTTTCATGTCCCATTTGCCCACGGCGAATCGGACGATGCCGATCATCGAGCTATCCGCCCCCCAGGCACACTCATTGACGATCCCACCGAGCACGCGGATGCGGCGCTGTTGGTTCAGGTTCTTGCTCTCGTAGACCTTGATATGCCCATTGCGAACCAGCGCCGTGGAAGGCACGAGTCCGTGCCCTCCATAGAGCAACTGCTGGCCGGTGTCGCTGAAACCGAGCGAGACGGGCACAGTTTCTTCCTTGCGCCGGGCCAGGACCTCGCCGTCTTGCGCGCCGCGGATCGTCAGCCACGAGACTCCGGTGCCAATGGCGAACAACTTGCCGTCGTCCGAGATTGTCAATTGCTTACCATAGAAGCTCGATTCGATTTGCGCTTCGATTTCATACTGGACCCACCAGGCAAAAATGCCGGCTCCCAGGCTGAGCAAACCGGCCAACAGCATCCAGCGCGCGTACCAAAGCCGGTTCAAGTCCGAAGCTCCTGTCGATGGCTGGTGGTGGCCGCGGTCATACGATGTCGGCCAACTGCCGCTCGACGCGGAGGAAGTAACGCAACCCCAGTAGCAACAACGCCACGGTCGACGCCAGCGAAATGGCCAATTCGACGCCGGGCCAGGGTTCGCCCAACACGGCCGCGCGAAGGGCCAGAATGGGCCCCGCCACGGGATTCAAGGCGTAGACCAGCCGCCAACTTTCCGACAGGTGGTGCTGGGCGAGCAGCTTGTTTTGATCGAGCTGGTAAGCCACGGGGCTGGCGAACATCCACATTTGCAGCAGGAACGGCACCACGTAGCGGAAGTCTCGGTAGCGCACCGTCGCCGCCGCCAAGAACGCCCCCACGGCCAGGGCCGCCAACACCATCGCCAGCATCAGCGGCGGCACCAGCAACAAGCCAAGGGTGAACTTCGTACCGCTCCAAACCATTAACACTAGCAGCACGCCAAACGCGATGGCAAAGTCAACGAGCGCCGCCAGAATCGTCGCTGCTGGAACCAGCAACCGCGGGAAGTAGACCTTGGTGAGTAGCGCGCTGTTGCCGATCAGACTGTTGGCCGACTGGCCGACGGCGGTGGCAAAGAATGTCCAGGGAAGCAAGCCGGCATAGAGGAACAGGGGATACCAGACGTCGGTCGACTTGTTCATCCCTCCCAGTTCACCGAAGAAGATGTTCAGCACGACCATTGCCATGACCGGCTGAAGAATCGCCCAGGCGGCGCCCAGCACGGTCTGCTTGTAGCGTACTTTGATGTCACGCCACGTCAGGAAGTAAAGCAACTCGCGGTAGCGCCACAGCTCGGGCAGCATGCCCGACCAGGCGCCGGCCCGTGGCTCGATGACCTTGAGCAGCGGCGGCGCTGACGAGGAAGACGCCTCGCCGGCGGCGCTCGATGTTTCAGCGACAGAGGTTTCGGCGTTCAACAGGATGATGAATCGAAGGTATTAGCGGGCCTTGCGCGGCACGGCCGTTGGCGCGGCAGGTATCTCGTCAACCGTTTGATCGAGCTGGTGCCGATGCTCTTCATACCAGGCGATCGTCTCGCGCAGTCCTGCCGAGAACTCGGTGGTGGCGGTGAAGCCGAACTCGCGCTTGGCCCGCGTGGTGTCGAGCGCGCGGCGTGGCTGGCCGTCGGGCTTGCTGGGGTCAAATCGCAGCGCGCCTTCAAAGCGGCAATGTTTGGCGATCAACTCGGCCAGCTCGCGGATCGTGATTTCCTGACCCGCTCCCAGGTTGACCGGGTCGGCCTTGTCGTAGCGGTCGGCGGCCAGGGCGATGCCTTGGGCCGCGTCGCGCACGAACAAGAACTCGCGCGACGCCAGGCCCGTTCCCCAGACCTCAACTTCCTTGTCGCCTTGTTCGCGCGCTTCGACGAACTTGCGGATCAGGGCGGGGATCACGTGGCTCGACTGCGGGTCAAAGTTGTCGTGCGGGCCGTACAGGTTCACGGGGAACAGCGTGATCGCGCTGGTGCCGTATTGCTGGCGGTACGCCTGGGACTGCACCAGCAGCATTTTCTTGGCCAGTCCGTAGGGCGCATTCGTCTCCTCGGGATAGCCGCTCCAGAGATCGTCTTCGCGGAACGGCACGGGCGTGAACTTGGGATAGGCGCAAATCGTGGCCAGCGCGACGAACTTCTCGATGCCAGCGAGTCGGGCTTGTTCCAGTAGCATCAAGCCCATGATCGCATTGTCATAGAAGTACCGGCCGGGGTTCTCGCGATTGGCGCCAATGCCGCCGACGACAGCCGCCAGGTGAATAATCACTTGAGGGCGGGCGTCTTCCAGCAACCGCTCGATCCCATCGCTAGTGCGCAAGTCGTACTGGGCGCTGCGCGGGGCGAACACCGACCTGGGTTCGTAATGTTCCAACTCCTGGACGACGTGCCGACCCAGGAATCCTGCGCCGCCCGTGACCACCACGCGTCGACCTTGCAATGAACTCATCGGGTGCTTATTCCTGGGCCGAGGTGACAACTTCCGCCGGGCGACGGGGTGCGCCGACGTCGTTAGCGGCGTGCGCGGTGTTCGCAGTTCCGGTCAAGCGGTCAAGCAACTCGGCAAAACGGCTGGTCAGCAAGCGCCGATCGTACTCACGCTCGGCCAACTGTCGCGCCCGGCGACCCTGCTCGCGCGCCACGTCGGGTTGATCGACGTACCAGGCGACGGCCGCGGCCAGTTGCTCGATCCGCTGCGGCTCGACCGCGCGACCGCAATCTTGTTCGTGAACGAGTTGAGCGATCTCACTGTGCGACGGAGCGATGACCAACGCTGGCCGCCCCGCCGCTAGAATGCCGTATAGCTTACTCGGGAACAAGTAGTTGGTCACACGCGAATCGACCGGAATCAGATGCAAATCCGCCGCTCCCAGGCTTTCGGACAGCCGGGCCTTGGGCTGATAGGGCAGGAATTGCACATTGGCCAGTTGCCGTTCCGCCGCGCGGGCTTCCAGGGCCGGCTTGCGCGCCCCGTCGCCGATCAACACGATTTGCACCTGGGGGTGAGTCAAGCGGAGTCGCGCCGCCGCTTCGAGCACATCATCCAGCCGCTGGCTGAGTCCCAGGTTGCCGGAGTACATCACGACGAATTTGTCTTGCCAGCCTTGTTGCGCACGGAACGCCCAGGACGCCTCGGTCGGTCGCACCAGCGAAGTATCGATCCAATTCGGCACGCATTCGATTTGCTTGGCCGCGATACCGTCGCCAGCCAGCCAGCGGCGCATGTCATGCCCCGGCACGATCACGACATCGACTTGCCTTAAGGCCGCGCGGAAGGCGCGTCGCAGCGCGGCAGTCAGCCAGCCTTCGCGGAGCGCGCCGAGCGCGACCGCCACGTCAGGGTAAATGTCTTGCAAATACGCGATCAGTCGGCAGCCATGGCGCCGCTTGAGCAGCGCTCCTAACAGACAGAGCAAGGGCGGATCGCTTTCCGCGATCACGACGTCGGGGCGCTCGGTATCCAGCGAGCGCCAGGCGGCAGCCAGCAGAAAGCTCACCTGGTTGCAGGCGCGCCCCCAGAACGACGCCTTGTTGAATTGGGTGTGACTGACCCGCTCGATGTGAACGCCATTGTGCATCGACTTGCCGCGGGGCACGAATCGTTCGGCGGCGGCATTCACATTTGGCTGGCCGGCAATCACCGTCACGTCAAATCGCTCGGCCAGATCCTCGCACAACTCAGTCAGCAACTGCCCCGTCGCTTCGACGTCGGGCCAGTAGGACCGATTGATGAACAGCAGACGTGGCCGGCGGTCAGTCATGGCTAGAGCCTGTTATTGACTTTGGGA
>JAFEBQ010000017.1:576-17731 GCA_018242585.1 Planctomycetota bacterium | reverse complement strand
CCAAGTACATAACAGGCTCTAGGCGCGCGTGGCGCGTGACCTCTCGAAACAGCGCGGCGAGAAAGCCAGCGGGATCAACCGAGCACCTCAAGCTGGCAGTCGTCCAGCAGCACGCTGGCTCCTTGTTGCAAGAAATTCACGGCCACGAGCAGTCGCGTTTCGGCTTCGCGCCGGACGACGATGCCTTCGAAGCCGCGGAACGCGCCGTTGCGAACGCGGACGCGCTGACCGGCGACAATGCGGCACTCGGGGGTCAAGGGCGCGCCGGTGGCGATCAGCCGGCGAATCTGACGTAGCTCGGCCAGGAACAGTTCGGCATGGTCGGGCTGGATCGTCCGCGAGACGCAATTGGTGGTCAGTGCCGTGCGTCGAGCGTCTTCGTCGCCGCAGATGAACACGTAGTTCGAGAACAGCGGCAACTGCGTTTCGCGCACCCGGCCGCCGGGAGACCGATGCCTTCGCGCCACGATGGGGCAGAAGAACGCGACGCCGCGGGCTTCGAGCCGGCGCATCAGCAGCTTCTCTTGCCGCGACAAGGTGTATAGCACCCACCATGACTGCCCAGTGGCCAAGGGCCGGTCCAAGAGATCGTGGGGAAACAAGGATGTTTCAGGTGCGAGAATCGGCATATCGGCAACAGTCGGCACGGACAGTTCAAACGGTTCGCGGCAAACGCCTGAATCGAGACATGGGCTCAAGCGGCAATCGCCCTGCTCGGGGCGTAAGTCATGGCTTCACGGGGTATTGATGTTCGATGCGTAACCAAACAAGCAGTCGCTACTTAGGTGTGATCGCAAGCGGCCAGTTAGGAGCCATCTCGGCGCGCACTCCGTTCCTTTGGGTGACACACCCTGACCCTTAAAAATACCACCTTTTATTGTATGCCGTCGCTTGGGGACGGGGTAACAATCGTTCGCTTGAATTGTCAGGGCGGACTGCCCTTAAAGTCCGCCCAGGCCGCCGATACGGATCAGGCGACGGCTCATTCTCGAGGGGGCCAATCGGCGTCGCGGTATGAGCCTAGGATGCCTGGGTGGCGTCGTCTCCAAAGTGCCGGACTCGTAGCTTGGCCTCGGTGGAAGCGTCAGTGGAGGGACTCGCCCTGTCGGTGGGGGCGCCCGACGCCAATTCAGCCAGCGACGATTCAAATCGTGCCACCCATTCAGCCAGCCGCGCGGCCCGCTCGGTGGCGGCGTGAGGATCGAGTTGCCCCGCCATTTTCAATTGCCCAACCAGTCGCGTGTCGGCATAGAGGGGGATTTCGAAGTACCACTTGTTTTCGCGGCGCGCGTGCTGCGCCGACTTCCACGAAGCGTGAAAGCCCTCGTGCAGCCACGGCAAGCTCAAATTCAAGCTCATGTAGCTGAGGTGCATGTCATCGGCGGCGCTGAGCGCCAATCGCCACAGCGACTCCCAGTCGCGCGAGCCTTGCAGCCGCAAAGTCGTCGACTCGGGCGCTTCGTTCCGCTGCCAAGGGGGCGTCAGGATCGACGCGCCGAGATTGCGCATCGAGTTCGCCACGAGCGTCAACTCGACGCCACCAAATGCGTGGGTTGTCAGCATGACCGTGATCATCAGCGCGACGCTGCCGATGGCGTACCATTCGTTGCCGGTTCGCACGCTGATCAGCGCGCCAGTCGAGGTCAACATGCACAGAATCGCCACCCAGACCAGCATCTGTCGATTGCCATAACCTCGGCGCAGCAGGCAATGGTGCAAGTGGCCGCGATCGGAGACCGCAATGCTACGCCCGGTCAATCGTCGACGCACGACGGCCAGCAAGCTATCGAAGGCCGGCACCGCCCAGATGGCCAAGGGGGCGAGCATGGCGATGCTGGTCGGGGTTTTGAAGGCGCCGCGCAGCGCCAGCGAGCCAGCCAACAGCCCCACCATCATGCTGCCCGCGTCGCCGAGAAAGATCGTCGCCGGCGGAAAATTGAAGACCAGAAACCCAAACAAGCTTCCTACCAAGGCCAGGGCGATGACCCCTTCAAACAAGTGGCCGGAAGTGATCGCCATGCACGCGATCGTGAACGACAACACGATGCCCACCGTCGCGGCCACGCCGTCGGCGCCGTCGATTAGATTAACGGAATTGATCGCCCCCAACAGCCAGAAGATCGTGAGCGGCCAGGCCAGCAGCCCCAGTTCGACCTCCACGCCGAATAGCGATACGTTGTGAATCACCAAGCCGGTGCTCATGACCAGCAAGCAAGCCACGATCTGGCCGGCCAGCTTTTGCCGCGGGCGCAACCCAAGCCAATCGTCCAAGAGACCGACGCCGCAGATAAAGATCGCGCCCAGCGACAAGCCAATCAGTTCGCGATTGGTCTGGCTCCAGAAATGCACCGACAGGTTCGGCGCCAGGGCGCAACTGCCCACGCCCACCAGGACGGCCAACAAGACCGCGACACCGCCACCCAGGGGAGTTGCGCCGGCGTGAATCTTGCGTTGTTGATCAGGCCGATCGACCAATCCCACGCGCACCGCCGCCGCGCGCGCCAACGCGGTGAAAACCACCGCCGCGATGAAGGCAATCACGATGATTGAAAAGTGTGACGCGAGCATGAGTTGGCGTACTCGCCAGTATAGGCGAGCGCGCGCCGTCGTACCGCCCGATTGCGCCGGCCAGTTGGCTTTTTGGCTGGGAAGAAAACTTCGCGCGACGGCGCATCCGTTACCTGCGCTGCAAATGTTCTGACCGCTAAAGGCACGCCTTCTCTAGCCCCCCCAGATGGCGTGGGGCGTGATTAGAGTTGACTCAAGGCGAAACGCAATTCCTTGCTGCTCGGTGCCAAGAACAGCCCTAGTTTTGCCACATTCCGGGCTTCCTCAACTCGTCCCGCCTTTCGCAACTCGTTAATCAGCCGTAGCCGAGTGTGAAGATCTTCGGGTCGCTGCTTGAGGCATTGTTGAAACAACTCAATCGCCTCGGGAACTCGGTTCATCAGCACAGCCAGCCGGCCGCGGATGGCCAAGCGGCGTTCATCATCCAGGACGGCCGCCGGAATTTGTTCAAGTATCTCAGCCGACCGTCGCGCCAGCCGTTCGCGCGCGGATCGGTTCTCGTCCCCGCCGTAATAGGTTTCGGCCAGCGTGGCCAACATTTCCGGATTGCGTGGGAACACTTTATTAAGCAACTCGTCGAAACCCAGTCGCGGAGCGACCGAGCGCATCACATCATCGCCGTGGCCGACCGAGGCTTCCCAAGCGGTGCGCATCCGCTCCAAGCCGTGATCCTTGCGCCCCGCGTCGAAATCGAGCATCCCCGCCATGAGAATCAATTCGGCGTGGTGTGGGGCGACGACCAGCATGGCGTCCAGATAGGGTTCGTCCCGATCGGCATCGCCCACCAGGAAACAGAGCGCTCCCAGATAGTAATGGGGCTCGGCCATCATCGGGCAGGCATCGCGCGCCGCGGTCAGGTGACGCCAGGCCGGGTGCAGATTGGTGGTTACCAGCGGATCGCTGCGCAGCTGGTCTAGTTGATTGCCGTCGGGCGAACGCTGCAATTGAATGGCCCGCGCGTGCAACGCCCCGATGTCGGTCAGCGGCCACAATTGCTCGGCGGTTTGCGTGGTGACTTCAGCTTGCAAGGTCGCCAGCGCCAACAGCCGGAAGCGTCTGATCCACATGTGCGCCAGTCGCATTTGGCCCACGGCGTCGCCGGGTTCGCGATCGAGCGCCTGGCCCAGGCGTTCGATCGTGGCTTCGACTTCGTCCAGACTCAACGCATCGGGCCGGTCGTCCCAGCGACGAGTGAAGGTGTCGCGCTCGATCGCCGCGCGAGCTGTTGACTCGCTCCACGCCCAACAGGTCGCCAACAGCAACGTCACCGCAATCACGGGCGACAACCAGGCGGCGCCGGACAGAATCGTCCAGCGTCGATTGGACGAGGATTGCGCGTCGATCAGCGTAACGCGCCCGGCGCAAGCTCCGCAGATCAATGCGAACGGCAAGAAGTTTCCCGGGTAGTACAACCCGAAGTCGACAAGCGCCTGGACCAACTGAGTGGCCAGCAGCACCAACAGGGTTACGCTAACCCAGAGGTTTTCGACGTTGCGTTGCGACGCGCGGATCAATCGCAGACAGACCCAGCCCATCAGTCCGATTTCGGCCAACAGCAGGGACAGCCCTGGCATGCCAGCTTCGGCCCAGGTCTCAAGGTATTGATTCTCGGCATACTCAAAAAAGACGCTGCGAAACCCCTGGCCGTGGGGCTGATGCGTGTAGCGAAATGTGCCCAGGCCGCCGCCCAGCAGCCAGTAGTCCGCGGCGGTTCTCAAGCCGACGTCGAGCAGCTTCGAGCGGCCGCTATCGTCACTGGTTCCCAGGCTGATCGCCGATTGGATTCGCGCTTCGACCATTTGGGCCAGCCCGGTAAAGCTCAGCATGGCCGCGGCGCCGATCATCACCAGCACCATCGCCGCCAGGGCTAGCCAGGCGCCGCGCAGTCGGCGGATCATCCAGCAGGCCAGCAACAACCCGACGAACATCGCTAAAATACCGCCGCGCGAGAGCGAGGCGCTCACTCCGGCGACCACCATGACCAGTCCGGCCAGCAATGCCAAGCGCATCGCCGTCAGCGCGCCAATCGCGTCGCGAAGATCCTGAATCGCTCGCCCGATCAGCCCGACTCCCTGATTCAGGAATTCGATCTCGGCCTCGGACGCCGCCGATCGATAGTTGCGGCGGCCGATTTGCCACAGCATCAGCCCCAAGCTGCAACCGAGGGCGATATTCAAAAACCCGGCCGCATTGTTGCGATTGATGTACGGGCCGAACGGGTTGCCTCCGTTGATCAGTGGATAGATGCCGTAGATCATTCCCCGCCAGGAGAGCTTTTGCAGAATGCCAAAAAACGCCAGGGCGACGCCGCACACGGCCGTCACGGAAATCAGCGCCAGCAACGGTTCACGACGGCGAAAGAATCGTGACCCCAGCGCGAACGCCGCCACGCCCATCACCAGCAGCGCCGCTCGGCGGCGGGTGCCGGAGGGATAGAGGCTGATCGGCGCTCGGGACACAGGCTTCGCATCGTTGCTAGTCGTGGCCCGATTCACGACGGGAGGCAGGTCGTGCCCGCCAGTCGGCGGAATGAGCAGCGTTTCTCGCCACGCGGCCACACGGGGGGCCAGCGCGCGAATGGCCGACGGACCTAGCGGCCAAAGCTGCCACAGCGGGATCAATAGCGCGACGAGCAGCGGCGCAATCGACATCGGCAAGGTTTCGTTGCCTTGCTGACGTCCTGGCAGCAGGCATATCCAGCCGCACAACGCGAGACCCAGCGCCGCGGCGCAGTAGACCTGGGCATTGGCGTAGACGCCTCCGAAAAACCAGGGAACCACCGCCACGAGCAACAACAGCAATCCCTGACAGGCGAACTGGCCCAGGCGATAGCCCCAACCAGGCTCTTCGTCCACGCTCGATCGCAGGCGTGCGCTGCCGATGCGACGTTCCGAATCGTTTTCGCCCAGAGCCATAGTCCCGCCGCACTTACCTGGAAAACAAGGCCCGCCAGTCAGCCAATGCGTTACCCTGGCGCGCAGCGTCGCCAGCGAGCATTCGACAAGAATAGCATGCCGCAAATCAACGGTAAGTCGTGGCGTTGGGCTTAGGAGCCGCTGCTGGACGACGAATTGCTGGACGACGTCGTACTGGTGGTCGAGTTCTTGGAACCCATGGCTGCGGCGGCGCCTACGGCGCCAATGCCGCCGGCAATGCCCCCGAGAGAGCCGAGTCCACCTGCTCCCCCTGCGCCACCGACGGCGGCGCCGGCGGCACCTGCTCCACCAGCTCCCGCACCCGCGAGCCCCGCCCCCATGCCACCTCCAGCGCCGGCGCCATTCGCAAGCGTGGGCGTGTTTTGAGTGGCGATGTTGGCGATTTGCGAGAAACTGCTGGGCGAGGCCAGCGAGACAAACAGCGAGCCATTCGGAACCGCGCGGCGAAATGCCGTCTGCCGCGCTGGAACCTTGCGATCGTCGGCCCCCTTGGGCTTCCGCGGATCAGGCAGCGGCACCACCGGAGGTTCGGCACCCACCTCCGCCGGCAAGATACGAATCGCGAACATGCCCAAACCATGCCGGCTGGCGGCCAGCACCGAATAAATGCCAGGCTCAACACCTGACAAGTCAAACCGACCGTGTGCGTCGGCTTCGCCCGCCGCTTCGACCAATCCACCGCGAATGAAGAACATCTTGGCTTGCGCCGAGATCAGCACGCCCGCGTCGTTGAATGTTCGCAACTGGCCTCGCACATGGCCATCGTTGGCGATATGGATCGCGTGATCGGCGAACCAAGGACCATCCTCGGGCAGCGCCGCTTCGGGCAGATCGCGCGTGTTCGCCACCGCACGTCGCGGCAAGGTCACCGATTGATTCCCCATCAGCAATCCCGTCAGACGACCATGCACCGGGCCTGGCGCGTGCAACGCTTCCTTGTCGGATGGCTTCGCATTCGGCATCGCGGGCCGCGCGCTTGGGGAGGGCCGTGGCGACATCAGCGCGCTGCCAATGTCGGGCGTGCTGACCGCTTGGGCGAAATAGGCTCGCATCTCGGGAACGTGTTCGCCGATCAGACGGCCAATCACGCGCAAGTCGCTGGCCGGAACCAGCGTGATTTGCATGGTCAAACCGTCAAACACGCGTTCGTCGACATCCGCCAGATCGACATCATCGCCGACCTTGGCGTCGGCGCCACCTTTCCCACTGCCATCTTTTCCCTTGTCTTCACGGGCGATACTTTTCACACGCGGGGGCGTCGACTGCTGCGCTGGCGAGCTGATACGCATCGAAAACGCGCTAAACCCGTCGCCATTGGCCGCGACGACCGAGTAGGTGCCGGGATCGAGTTTGATCATCTGAAAATTGCCTAGATCGTCGGTCAATGCACGACCCACGATCTGATTGTTCTGTACAAAGAAGAGTCGCCCGCGGACGGGCGCCATGTTGCCCGTCGCGTCGAAGGTGCGTAGCTGGCCGGGCAGGTTGCCATCACTGCGCAGTCGCATTTCGTGGTTGGCGTGCCAAGCTCCTTCGGCCGGAAAGTCGGGGAGCAGTACAGGACGCACCTGCGGGCCACCCGCAACAAAATCATCCGCACGCAAGGGACCGGCCAGCAGCGACAGACTGAGCAGCCAAGCCATACCACGGCGCATCCGCCGAGCAATCAGTTTCTTTTGCATGTTGATTTCCACTCCCTGGCCTAGTCAGGCCAGCGCAACCTCGAACCATTGCTTTGCGAAATAGCCATGTGTCACCGCTGGGAGGCGGAACATCGCTGCTCACCTGCTAAAGCGGAAGCACCGGTCGACAACCCTGGTTTAAGCGCAATCTAAAGCGGTATGGGGACTTGGGAAGCCCTAACCGATTATCATAGACACGTCTGTACAGCGTTGCAAAAGATTATTATCGCTTTGATCCCTGAAGAAAATCGCGGTTCTGCGGCCAAGCCATCGCCAACTTCCCATAACCTGGGCGGGCAATAAAAAAGCCGCCCCCCGATTAAGGGGGCGGCTCAAGAAAGTCTGTCTCACGGGCTAAGGAAACCCCGCGGCCCAAATGGCTACTGAATCTTATTCAAGAAGTAGTTGAATTGGATGTTGTTGAGCAGGATGTTGCCGATCAACTCGGCCGTTGTGTATTGCAAGATGATCAGGTCACCAGGTTGGATCAAGATTCGCTCACCAGGGTTGCTCAGGGCGGTCGTCGTGCTGACCTTGATTGGGATCTGATAGCCACCCTTGGTCTTGCGGACGACGATGATTTGGGTCGGTGGAATCAAGCCGCGCGCACTGGACAAGTTGCCGCCGCCGCCGCCCATGACGGGCGAGGTGCCACCACTACCCGAAGTGGGGCCGCTGCCAATCGAGGCGCCGGCCATGGCGATCGCGCCGAGTACGTCCAAGTCATAGTCTCGCGGCAGCAGGATTTCGCGCCCGTACAGCACGCCGCCCGTATAAAACACTTCCCGTTCGCGCGTCGAGATCAGGACAATATCGCCGTTGCCCAGGATGATGTCTTCTTCCGAGATGTTGACCGGTGGGTCTTCCACCCGGCGGCGCAGCGGAATGCGAATCAGGTTTGGATTGTCGGGCGTGGCGCCGGAGGCGAGATCTTCGCCATCTTCAATGTCTTCCATCAACTCGGCCAGCCCGGTGGCATCGGCGAAAGCGCCGCGGAGAATCCGGACTTCGTTCTTGGCGTCCAGGCCCGGCAAGCCGCCCGTTTCGCTCAAGGCGTGCAAGACGTCGTTTTCATAGGCCTTCAGGTCGACGACGCGTGAAGCGCCGCGGCGGACCTGGCCCTGGGCGCTGCTAATGGCGTCACCGACGGCCTGCGATAAATCCTCGCGCACCACCAGCACCTGGTACGTCCGCTTGCGAATCAACGTGACGATGATGCGGTCCTTTTCCGGCAGCAGAATGCCCGCCGCAATGTATTGGCGGCGGATTTCATCTTCGGCCTGCGTCAGTGTCAGGCCGGACACCTTGATCGGCTTGATCAGCGGCAACGCCAGCGTGCCATCTTCGCGCACTGGAATCGGGTAACCAATCGCCGGCGGCGTATTGCTCTCGCGCTCGGGAAAGTGGACCGGCGGCGGGCTGTCGCTTTGGCCCAGCACGCCTTCGATGTAAATGCCCAGAATGTCGCGCGGGCCCAATTGATAAACCGCCGGCGGGTCTTGCCGCAATTTGATCAGGTTCAACTGCTCCTTGTCGGCCCGTGGGCGTGCCAGCAAGGACGCTGGCACGCGGCTTGCCGGAATGGCGTTACAGGCTACGCAACCCGCGCTGCCCGACAGGGCCACGCTGATGATTCCCAGGGCAATGCGGCGTAACGAGGACACAAGTTTCATGGCGGCTCCCTCGACGGACCAGACACAAGTTCTGAGCGGGTTGTGTTTCAGGCAGTAATCAGGCAGGCGCGGTACTTCGGCGGGCGCCACTTGACAGCGCATTGGCAGCTATCTTCCCAGTCGCAGCTTGTCGAGTGAAAAACCCTTCTGCTTGGATTGCGGAGCAGGTGGCACGCGCGGAGCGGGCTGTGGCGCGACTTCGATCTCTTGGCTCGTGGGCGTGACTTCGTCAGGGGCTTCGCTGGCCGCGGCGATCACCGCTTCCTCGCTGGAGGTTTCGCTGCGCGGGCGGCGCGACGAGCCGTCGAGCGTTACCTTGTTCTTTTGCGGCAGCTCTTCGGGCTTTTGGCCGTCCGGCTTGACGGGTAAGTCTTCGGGAATCAGCGGTTGTTGCTCAATCGGCGCGCCGGTCGGAATCGGTTCGGCCGGCGGATGACGCCGCCGCCGTTGCATCTCGCGAAGCATCTCTTCGCCGCCCGACTGCGGGATGGATATCCACTGACCGACAGCGTCCCCATTGGCGGCCGTGACTCCTTGTTGGTAGCCCGCGAACCAGGCTTGGACTTCTTCGCGCCCCGTGGGGTTGTGATGGAACGTGCCCCAATAGCGCGTGGGCGGTAGCAACGGAATCGTGCCGCTGCCTCCCATCGCTACGTCGTAATATCCGGCACGCCAACCGCGGCCAAAGTCGTCGAGCCAGGGGCGTACGCCACCGTCGGCCTTGAACTTCGGCTTTTCCATGTGCCAGGCCATGTGCGACCAGCACTTGCGATGGCGCTTGATAATTTCGTCTTGAATGGCGGTGCTGGTACAGCCTAGCGCCGTCCAGCCGCACGCCACAATGAGCGCGCACTTCTTGAGATTCATGGGTCTGGATCTATTGCGGGCGGAGTCAAGCCTGGCCGGCGCGGGCGCCAAAGCCCCCCCTCGACTCCACTGGGGTATCCTTCCGTCTTTTCGGACAGGTGGGCTTATACGGATTATTCTTCTTGCCTGAACCTTGCCAAAAAGTTCGGTTCGACGGTTTGTAGGACCGCTGGCAGCCGGCCGCGGCAGAAGCCGATGAATTGCAGTTAAGTCTTGCCGCGTCGTCAGTTGCACGGTGGCGCGCGGCGGCGAGCAACGTGCCCGCCAGCGGCGATTTCACGAGCTGAAAAAACCGAGTGCCGCCATCATCACGCCCCGCTAGCAGTTCCGATTGCGCTGAGAATTCCATCTGTGCCGATGATTTCGCGCAAAGAACCTGTGCGGCCTGCGCCGATGGAAACGAAACGAGGGACCGTACTGCCCGGCCGTTGCGCTGTCGCTAAAAGTCGCGCCGCCGCGGGCAAGATCGTCGAGTTGCAGGGGGATATAACGTGCGCGTTTCTTTGCAAACCGTGGCCCGCCGTTTCGGCGTGGCCTTGCTATCCGTGGCGTTGCTCGGGCCCGCTGCGGCCCGAGCCGGCTTGCCCGCCATCGACGCCTACAACATTGGCCGGTATCACACGGCCAACGGCGATTTTGGCTCAGCCATTCGCGCTTACTCAGACGCGCTGCGGATGAGCCCGAACTACCCGGCCGCCTACCTGGCCCGCGCTCGCGCGTATTTGAAATGTGGTCAGCCGCACCTGGCTTTCGACGACTTGAACACCGCCGCCAAGCTGATGCCGCGCTCGGCCGAAATCCTGGCCGTGCGCGGCCAGGCGCTGGCCTCGATGCAACGACCGCAGGAAGCGCTGGCCGATCTGTCGCAAGCCATTGCGCTGGACGGTCGCGCGGCCGAAGCCTACTTGCGCCGCAGCCAGGTCTATGCCGCGCTCGGCAAGTTGGAATTGGTGGATGCCGACCTGAAGAAAGCGCTGGCCATTGACCCGTTCATCGAGCAGCGTGAAATGTCGGCCCACGTGGTCACCGCGAGCCATGATACGGACGTGACGACGCCGTCACCGCTGCCGGCCGTTCCCCGGCATGCGTCCGCGGTTCCAAATCATCCCGAGCTGGCCGCCGCTCCTTACCCGACCACGGGTGACCCGGCCGCGCGCTCCGAAACGCCGGTTCGAAGTGCTCGACAGGACGCGACCTATACACCGCGCGCTGGCTTGGAATTGCCCAAGGCGACCAGGACGACTGCGGGCATCAAGCCAGATTTTGCCGTGCCCGAACTGGCCCATCAGGAGTCGCCCGCGGCGCTTACGCCTGTCATTACTCCACCCCCCGCATCGCCGGTCGTCGTCACCACAAAACCGCAGCTTGTGCCCGTAGTGAGGTCACCCGTCGTGGCATCCAATTCTGCCGCCGATGGCGTTGCTGCGGAAAGGGCTTCCTCGTCGTCGCCAGCGCCGTCTAGCGCCATGGTGCTGATGCCGCCGACGTCGGTTCCCATCGTGATTGAAGATGCTCCTTCCGAACCACGGAGCCAAGTGTCGACGGCGATAACTCCCGTCGTCGTCGAACCCAGGCAAGTGGCAGGCCACAAGCACAAGCCGAACTTGTTACCCACGCGTGGGCAGCATGTTTCCCCGGGTGCGACGCCGACAATGATCGAGGCGCAAGCTCCGGAAGAGCGCTCGCGGCAATGCCTAGCCCGTGGCCTGGAACTCGCGCGGCAAGAAAACTGGGCCGGCGCGTGTGCCGAATTCACGGCGGCGATCGCCTTGAATCCCAAACTGGCCGACGCGCATGGCCATCGCGGTTGGTGCTACCTGCGCGCGGGTCGCGCTCGCCCGGCATTGGAAGACTTCAGCTCGCAGCTCCGCTTTGATCCGGAAAGCACCGACGCCCACTTTGGCCGGGCCCAGGCGTACGCGGAACTCGGCCAATTCGATTCGGCCCTGGCCGACGCCCGCCAAGCGCGCCGCATCGACCCGGCCTTTACCGACGCGACGACCTTATGCCAGGAACTTGAAGAAATGCTGGCCACGGCCGAGAGCGCCCCCGCGGCAACGCCAGCCGGGGCCTTGGCGACCGACGATCCGGTTCACTCGACCACGGCCGAGCAACTGGCCGCGCTGCCGCACAAGCCCAGTGCCAA
Source organism: Planctomycetota bacterium (assembly GCA_018242585.1). Taxonomy (NCBI): domain Bacteria; kingdom Pseudomonadati; phylum Planctomycetota; species Planctomycetota bacterium. The sequence goes on along the minus strand of JAFEBQ010000017.1, from coordinate 5,859 downwards.
CATCACGGCCGATCAGTATTGTGCCCGAGGCTCGGCGGATCTGAACGCCGGCATGCCCGATCGATCGATCGCCAATTATGGCGTGGCGCTGCAATTGGACCCGAATCTCGACGAGGCTCTGCTTGGCCGGGGGCGCGCCTACTTGGCGCTGCGCCGCTATCGCGAAGCGTTGATCGATTTCGATGCCGCCATTGCCCAATCGCCGAGCGCTGTCCATCTGTATTGCGTGCGGGCCGAAGCCTTCTTCGCCTGCCACGCGCTCGATCAGGCTTGCGAGGATTTGCAAACTGCGCTGCGGCTGGGCCCTCAATCGGCTGCCGCGCTCGAGCTGCAAGAGCGGCTGGTACAGGCCAGGGCTCAATTTCCCGCCGCGGAGACCACCGAGCCCGAGGAAAACGCCACCGCCAGTGTGATTGTCGCGGCGCCGCCGTCGGGGCCGGTCACATCCATCAGCGACGATGAAGTCAACACGCCGCCGCTGGAATCGACGCCGACCAGCGAAGAACAGGTCGCCGTCGCGCCCGCTACTGTCACGCCTCTCGAGTCACCAGCGCCGTCAACCTCGCGCCGGGACAAGCCCGCGCCGCCGCCGGCTCCGACCACCAGTCGTAAGAAGCTGGGCCAGACGCTACTCAACCTGTTCCGATCTGATGAACTTCCGATCGCATCTCCCGACGCCGCTCCCGCATCCACGGCTGCCGCGAATCAGCCGCGTGCCACAACCAACGCCAATCGGGCAGCGGTTCAACAAGCGAACGCCTTGGAGTCGTTGTCCACGCCCACCGGCGCGCCGCCGCGAGCCCAATCGGGCAAGATTTCGGAACCAGCCGTCAGGCTTGCGACCGGTCTGTCCGAGCCGCGTGAATTGGCGTATGCGGTTCCCGCGGTTAATGACGGCGACGACCCAGCGACAACATTCAGCGACGCGCGGGTTCCGGCGACAACGACTTCCGACACTTACGATTCGATGTCGGACCTGACCGCGCATTTGGATCGCTATCCGCAGGATGTGGACGTGCTGCGCGAGCGTGGCATCTGTTACCGCGCGCAAGGTAAGTATACCGAGGCGATGAAAGACCTCACGCTGGCGATCAAGCTCGCCCCAGGGGACGTGAGGAACCATCTGGCCCGCGCGGCCGTGTACTCGGACGAAGGTCGATTGGCCGATGAACGTGATGACCTGACCGAGGCGTTGCGACTGTTGCCAGACTGCCACGACGCCTTGATTCGACGCGGGATGAACTCGCTGTACCAGCAAGCGAATCCGGCGGCGTTTGCCGACTTTGACCGGGTCATTCGCCAGCATCCTGGCAATGCCCAGGCCTGGTACGGTCGCGGCCTGGCGTACGCTGGGCAAGGCCAGCACGAGCGGGCCATCAACGACCTGAGCGAAGCGGTGCGACTGGACCCCACGCTCGACGCGGCGGCCGACAAGCTGCAACAACTGCGCGAATCGCCCGGACGCTAATAACTCCCCACGCTTCATCCGCTAGCTGGCTTGGCATGTGTCAGGTTCTCGTCAGAGCGGGCGGTTCCGCACGGCTGAAACCAAAACGGTTGACGCCGGGTACGCCTGGGTGAGAAGCTGATTCATGTCGCCGGCCCTGTTCGCCGCGCGGCTGTTCCCGGCCGAGGGCTCCCATGGCCAATCGCGAGCGACTGCTGAAGTTCATTGTTCTGGCCGCGGCTGCGTTCAGCGGGGTGTTGCCGACGATGGCCGCCGAGTCGGCGACCGAAGCCGCGCTTCCTAGTCTGGCCGGCGCGAGTGTGACCGATCTGACGGGTCGCGTGCATTCGCTGGCTGGCAAGGGCGCGCCGCGTTTGACGGTGATGGTATTCCTGGGCGTCGAATGCCCGGTCTCGAATGGCTATTGCCCCGCGCTGCAGCGCCTGGCCGATGCCTATGCCAGCCAAGGGGTGACCTTCCTGGGTGTGCATTGCGATCCTGATGTCTCGGCCGATCGCGCGTCGCGCCACGCCAACGAGTTCTCCCTCCGCTTTCCGTTGGCGCTCGATCACCAGCAACAACTGGCCGGCGCTTGCGGCGCGCGGATCATGCCGACCGCCGTGGTGGTTCGCCAAGACGGACAGGTGATCTACCGCGGACGCGTCGACAACCGCTACGCGTTGACCGGCGCGCGCAAGCCCGAGGCGACCGTCTTTGACCTGCGCAGCGCCATCGACGCCGGCCTGGCCGATCGGCTGCCGGAGGTCGCGGTGACCAAAGCGTTCGGCTGCCCGTTGCCGATCAGGCGCCGCGCCGCCGACTCGCGATGATCCACCACCACCGAAATACTTAAGACGCTTTATTACAACGAACAGTTACTGCTAGATACCACAAGGTTCGTTGCTAGCAACCACTAACTTGTTAGGCGCTCAAATGCTCAATTGACGACGTGACAAACGATTCTCGTTCTGTCGATCCCCCGTCTCTCTTCCCCGTGCTTAACTCCGTGTCGCAGTGCCGCCGTGGCTAGTCCTACGCCGCCGCTAGCACGAGCCAGCCGCGATTGACGCAAGCTCCTTCCGCCACTACTCTTTCACGGCTTTGATCCCTCCCGCCGGTTTGCTTCTTTTCGACGTGGGCTCATGTCGCGCGCGATTCCTCCTGCGCCGTTGGCTGCGCTAGCGCTCTTGCTGGCCGCGTCGGGCTGCGCGCTGAGCACGTTTCCGAGCGGTGTTCCCGCGACGGTTGGACAGCAGACCAGGCCCGAGTCAGTGGTCCTCGACGTGGTCTCGCTGCGTGTCCCGCTCGGGGATGTCGAGTTGAACGAGACGATCTGGACCGACGTCGATGAGCAGCAGTTGCCGGTCGAGCTGCGACGACGTTTGACGGCCAACGGCCTGCGAGCCGGTGTGCTCGGCACGCAGCTCCCCTCGATCCTGTTACACAAGCTCGAGCAAGCCAAGCCGACCGCCGAGACGAACATGGCAACAGGCGAAACGGTGGTCACCGACTTTGAAAGCGAATCGCCAGTCATGCGCCGCTCGGTGCAAGTCCGCGGCGGTCGTCGTTCGCAAATCATCACCTGCGGCGAACGGGAACGCTTGCCCGAGCTGTCGGTCTTCCTACGCGACGACGAGGGGGCGGTGACCGGTCGCACTTACCAGAAGGTGATGGGCTCGCTCGAAGCCCGGGCTTTCCCGCTGGGAGACAATCGCATTCGGCTCGAGGCCACGCCGGTCGTCGAGCACGGCGACCCGCAACGTCGCTACGAGTCGCGGGAGGGGATCCTGCGGATCGAATTCGGCGCGGCACGCGAGGCGTTCGAGAGCCTGAAGCTCGATACGACGCTGGCGCCAGGGCAATCGTTGCTAATCGGCGCGCTGGCCGATCGGCCGGGCACGCTCGGCTATCAATGCCTGACCGAGCATAAGACCGAGGGAACGACCCAGAAGTTCCTACTGGTGCGCCTGGCCCAGACGCAATACGACGACCTGTTCACGAACGACGCCCCGCCCAACAGCAACGACTGATTTGGCCGTCGCTCGCCTTTGCGACTACAATCGGTCGGCGTAGCGCGGTTCGATTGTCCCGTTCGAGTATCGGCACAGCATGGCGTCGGCACCACCAGCTCAGGTTCTCATCCTTGGCGCCGGCATCAACGGCGCGGCCTTGGCGCGCGAGTTGGTGTTGCAGGGCGTTCACGTCTGTGTCGTCGATCGGGCCGACATCAGCTCTGGGGCGACGGCTTACGCCTCACGCCTGATTCATGGTGGGCTGCGTTACCTGGAATATGGCGAGTTCCACCTGGTGCGCGAGTCACTGTCCGAGCGCAACCGGCTGCTTCGACTAGCGCCTCAGTTTGTCCACCCGCTCAACTTTTTCATTCCGGTCACCAATCGCTGGGGCGGGCTGGTCGCGGCCGCACGGCGGTTCCTGGGCTGGCCGGTTAAATCGTCGCCACCGACGCCGCGCGGCTATTGGGTGGTCCGCGCCGGGCTGTGGATGTACGACCTACTGTCGATCGGCTCGCCGATGGCGCGCTCGGCCGGCCTCGACATCGATCACGCGCAGATGCCGCCGGTCGACCATGAACTCTACCGCTGGGCGTGCGTCTATTGCGATGCCCAGGTCTGCTGGCCCGAGCGGTTCGTCGTGGCGCTATTGGAGGACGCCCGCCGCGCCGCTGCGTCCGAGGTCTTGCAGGTCTTCACCTACTCGCGGGCGGAACTGCGCGACGGGCAAGTGTCAGTCTATTTCGGCGACCGGCTGGTCAAGCAATTCCGTCCCGACGCGATCGTTAACGCCACCGGCGCTTGGGTTGATGAGACATTGAATCAGTTGCAGGTCGCCCACTCGACGCTGATGGCCGGGACCAAGGGGACGCATCTGGTGATCGATTCCGCGCCGCTGCGCGAGTCATTAAATGCCGGGGCGCTGTATGCCGAGGCGGCCGACGGGCGGCCGGTGTTCGTCCTGCCGTTTGGGCGTTGGACGCTGGTTGGCACGACCGATATTCCCGTCGCGGACCCTAGCGTCGCGCACACTGAGCAAAGCGAGATCGACTACCTGCTGGCCACCGTGAACGAGCTGATGCCGAGCGCCCGCGTGACGGCCGAGCAGGTGTTGCTGCACTATTGTGGCGTGCGCCCGCTGCCGGCCGTGGGGCCGAAATCCCCAAGTGCCGTCACGCGCAGCCACTGGCTCGAACGTCACGCGTCGGCCACGGTGCCAACCTATTCCGTCATCGGCGGCAAGTTGACCACCTGCCGATCGCTGGCCGAGCAGGCCGCCGACACGCTACTGGCGCAACTGGCGATCAAACGCCAGGCCAGCACCCGCGAGCGGGCGCTTCCTGGGGCCGAAGATTATCCGGCCAGCGAGGCGCTGCTTGCCCAGCGTCAAAAGAAGCTGGCGGGTGAATTGGGTTTTACGGTCGAACAAGTGGCCGCGGTCTGGGAGTTGGTCGGCTCGCGTGCCGCCGAAATCCTTGCGCAATTGCCGCGCGACGATCGCGCCAACCTGTCGGGCACGAACGTGCCACGCGCCTTTGCCGCCTGGACGATCGCGCACGAATGGGTGACCCGGCTCGATGATCTCGTTGAGCGGCGTTTGCTGCTGTTGTACGATTCGGGCCTGACGCGCGCGACACTTGGAGGGCTGGCCGAATTGCTCGTTGCGGCGGGACGATTGCCTGCCGATGATGTCGAACGAACGGTCAACGCGACGATCGCGCGACTGGCCGATACCTATGGGCGGAGGCTCGACCTCGCACGTCGGGCATAGGTCGTATGAGCACGCAATATGTCTTGGCGCTCGACCAGGGAACCACGTCCAGC
>JAFEBQ010000017.1:0-411 GCA_018242585.1 Planctomycetota bacterium | reverse complement strand
GAGACGACGGTGCTGTGGGATCGCGCGACGGGCCGTCCGGTAGCGCCGGCCATTGTCTGGCAAAGCCGCGTCTCGGCCCCGATTTGCGAGCAATTAAAGGCCGCAGGGGCCGAACCGCTGGTGCGGCGCAAGACCGGCCTATTGTTGGACCCATACTTCTCGGGGACCAAGATTAAGCATCTTCTCGACCGCGATCCGACGCTGCGAACAAGGGCCGAGCGTGGTGAAGTGCTGTTCGGCACGGTCGATAGCTGGCTCATCTGGAAGCTGACCGGCGGGCGGGTCCACGCCACCGATGTCAGCAACGCCAGCAGGACGTTGCTGCTCGATATTCATTCGCTGGCCTGGGACGATGAACTCCTGCAACTGTTCACCGTGCCGCAAGCCATGCTGCCCGAGGTCCGCTCGTCG